>JBEQAM010000278.1:0-3560 GCA_041640375.1 Rehaibacterium sp.
CCAGCGCCTCGGCCTCGCCACGCCAGGCGGCGCGCAGGGCGAGCTCGGCGTTGGCCTCGTCGGCCGCCGGCAGGGTCACGCGGATACCGCGCTCCTCGGCGCGTCGGCTCAACGCACGCACCGCATTGGCCTGCGCCGCGCCGACCAGGCGCGGGCCGCGGCCGTCGTCGATCACCAGCCACAGGTGCAGCCGCGGCCGCGGCGCCGGCCACACCGGCAGGCCGGCCTCGGCCAGCATCGCCTCCAGCCCGGCCGGGTCGAAACGCGCCACCAGGTACTGCAGATACACCGGCGTACCGCCGCTGACATCCAGGTCCTGCCGGTAGCGGAACTGCCGCGCCAGTTCCGGCGCGCGCCGCAGTTCGGCCCGGATGCGCGGGTCGGCCGCTGCACCGCGGATGCCGGTGAGCTTGACCACCACCTGCGCCAGCGCCTGCGCCAACGCGGCCTCGCGCTCGGCGGCATCCTGCCCCTGCACCGGCGCCTCGCCCTCGTACAGGTCCAGCTCCTGCGCGGCGGCGCTGCCGACGGACAGCAGCAGGACGAGGACGAGCAGGCAGCGGCGCGGCGACAGGCGCATGGGCGGCATCCGGCAGGGGTGTGGGCATCGGGAAATCGGACGGCCGACATGGTGCCGCAAGCCCGCCGCCGCCGTCCAACCACGCCGGCCGCCCGGCACGGCACTGGTAGAATGGCGTTTTCCCGCGCCGAGCCGCCCCGTGAATCCGAACGCCACCCCGCTCACCTACCGCGATGCGGGCGTCGACATCGACGCCGGCAACGCCGTCGTCGAACGCATCAAGCCACTGGTCAAGCGCACCTTCCGGCCCGAGGTGATGGGCGGGCTGGGCGGTTTCGGCGCGCTGTTCGACCTGTCCGGCCGCTACCGCGAGCCGGTGCTGGTCTCTGGCACCGACGGCGTCGGCACCAAGCTCAAGCTGGCGCAGATCCTCGGCCGCCACGACAGCATCGGCATCGACCTGGTCGCCATGTGCGTCAATGACGTGCTGGTACAGGGCGCCGAGCCGCTGTTCTTCCTGGACTACTTCGCCACCGGCAAGCTCGACGTCGACACCACCGTCGCCGTGGTCGGCGGCATCGCCAGGGGCTGCGAACTGGCCGGCTGCGCGCTGATCGGCGGTGAGACCGCCGAGATGCCCGACATGTACCCGCCCGGCGAGTACGACCTGGCCGGCTTCACCGTCGGCGCGGTGGAAAAGTCCGACCTGCTCGACGGCAGCCGCGTGCGCGAGGGCGATCTGATCGTCGGCCTGGCTTCCAGCGGCCCGCACTCCAACGGCTACTCGCTGATCCGGCGCATCGTCGACCGTGCCGAGCGCCCCTTCGACCTCGACCTGGGCGGCATCAGCCTCGCCGATGCGCTGATGGCGCCCACCGTCATCTACGTCAAACCGGTGCTGGCACTGTTGCGCGCGCACCCGGTGCACGCCATGGCGCACATCACCGGCGGCGGCCTGACCGAGAACATCATCCGCGTCGTGCCCGAGGGCCTCGGGCTGGAGATCGACGCCAGCGCGTGGACGCTGCCGGCGGTGTTCGACTGGCTGCGGCGCGAGGGCGCAGTGCCGCTGCCCGAGATGTGGCGCACCTTCAACTGTGGCATCGGCTTCACCCTGATCGTGCCGCCCGAAGCCGAGGCCACACTGAGCGCCGACCTGACCCGGCGCGGCATCGCGCACTGGACCATCGGCCGGGTGACCCGGGCCAGCGGCGCCGAGCGCGTCCGCATCGGCTGATGCCCTGCAGGCGCGGCACACGCCGCGCTCATTACAAGAATCCCCCACCTTGAGCGACCCACTCCACCCCGCCTCCCGGCCCTGCCGCATCGCGGTGCTGGCCTCCGGCCGCGGCAGCAACCTGGCCGCGCTGGTCGCCGCGCGCGCGGCCGGCCGGTTGCCGGTGGAGTTCGCCGGCGTGTTCTCCGACCGCGCCGGCGCCGGCGCGCTGGACATCGCCCATGCCCACGGCATCCCGGCGCTCGCACTGTCGCCGAAGGAATTCGCCGATCGCGCGGCCTTCGATGAATCACTGTTCAGCCGCATCGCCGCGGTTCAGCCGGACCTCATCGTCTGTGCGGGATACATGCGGCTCATCAGCGAGGCGGCCGTGCGGCGCTTTGCGGGGCGGATGATCAACATCCACCCCTCGCTGCTGCCGAAATATCCCGGGCTGCACACCCATGCCCGGGCCATCGCGGCCGGCGAGCGCGAGCACGGCGCCAGCGTGCACTACGTGATCCCGGCGCTGGACGCCGGCCCGGTGATCGCGCAGGCCACGGTGCCGGTACTCGCGGGCGACACGCCCGAGACGCTGGCCCGGCGCGTGCTGGAGCGCGAACATCCGCTGCTGGTCGCCAGCGTGCGGCTGCTCGCCGAAGGCCGCGTGCGCCAGGCCGGCGCCGCCGTCGAACTGGACGGCCGGCCGCTGCCCGCCCCGCTGCTGCTCGGACCCGACCAGGAGCTGCACCTGCCATGCGTATCATCCACAGCCTGATCCTCGGCCTCACCGCCCTCGCCGTTCTCACTGCCGGCAGCGCCGGCGCCTCGCCCCTGCGGGGCTACACCGCCGAGTACGAGGTGCTGCGCAATGGCAGCGCCATCGGCCGCGCCGAGGTGCGGCTGCAGCCGGTCGCGAACGGACGCTGGGAGCTGCACTCCCTGACTCGCGGCACCGCGGGGCTCGCGGCGCTGGTCGGCATCGAGATCGAGGAGCGCTCGCAGTTTCGCTGGCAGGACGGACGCCCCGAGACGCTCGCCTACCGCTATCGGCAGAGCGGTGCCATGCGGTCGCGCGAGCGCCGCATCGATGTCGATCTTGCCGCCGGCCGCCTGATCAGCACCGACCGCGACCGCGAGCACCGCTTCGACCTGCAGCCCGGTACCCTCGACCGCCAGTCCGTCACCCTCGCGATTGGCCTGGATCTCGCCGCCGGCAAGCGCGACGGCCTGGAATACCGCGTGGTCGACCGCAATGACTACGAACTGCAGCGCTACCGCGTGGTCGGCGACGAGACCGTGCAGGTCCCTGCCGGCGCGATCCGCGCGGTGCGCGTGGAGCGCGTGCGCGAAACCCCGGGCCGCAGCACCACCACCTGGATGGACCCGGCGCGTGAATACCTGCCGGTGCGGATGCTGCAACGCGAAGCCAAGGGTGAAACGATCGAGATGCGGCTGCTGCGGGTTCGGTAGCCGGTCGCCGGAAATCGGAAAGGCTCGCTTCGCCGCCCGCCTGCAGCAACCCGAGCCGGTTGCCGACGCCCGGCTACCGGCTCCCCCGAATCAAGGCACCCGCCGGATACGCGCGCCGAGTGCGCCGAGCTTCTCTTCGATGTTCTCGTAGCCGCGGTCGATGTGATAGACGCGGTCCACCGTCGTCTCGCCGGCGGCGACCAGCCCGGCCAGCACCAGCGAGGCCGAGGCGCGCAGGTCGGTGGCCATGATCGGCGCGCCGGTCAGGCGCTCGCGGCCGCGAATGATGATGGTGTTGCCTTCCTCGTCGATGTCGGCGCCGAGGCGGCGCAGTTCCTGCACGTGCATGAA
>JBEQAM010000279.1:0-3550 GCA_041640375.1 Rehaibacterium sp.
GACGATGTCTCGCGACCCGATGCCTGACACTGCCACGTTTGTCTCCCCTCTCCCGGTGGGAGAGGGGCTGCAAAGCACCTCATGAGCTGGACCGAAACCCTGCACGATGATGGCGACGCGCTGGTCGAGACGCTGGCCACACGGCTGGCCAGCCTCTGCCGCGACGCCGTCGCCGCGCGCGGCCGCGCCCTGCTCGCCTTGGCCGGCGGCCGCACGCCGCTGCCGATCTACCACCGGCTCGCACGGGAGGCGCTCGACTGGCGCGCGGTCACCGTCGTGCCCACCGACGAACGCTGGGTGGCACACGACCATCCGGCCAGCAACCGGCGTGAACTCGCCGCCGCCTTCGCCGACGCGACCGGTATCCGCCTCGGTGCACTGGTGCCGGCGCATCCCGGCGACGTGCCCGATACCGCGCAGGCGCGCCTGACGCTGGCCGACTGCCGCGGCGACTTCGACGCGGTGCTGCTCGGCATGGGCAACGACGGCCATTTCGCCTCGCTGTTCCCCGGCGCGGCCAATCTCGGCGAGGCGCTCGCCTTCGACAACGCCGACGATGCCTGCGTGATCCATCCCGACCCGCTGCCACCGGAGGCGCCGTTCGCACGCGTCTCGCTGACCACCGCCCGCCTGTTGCGCACACGCGCGCTGTGGCTGGCGATCACCGGCGGGCGCAAACTGTCCGTGCTGCGCGACGCGCAGGCCACGTGCGACCCGCAACGCCTGCCGATCGCGGCGCTGCTGCATGCGCCGCGGGCGCATCTGCACATCCACTGGAGCCCGTGATGGCCCTGCACCCCGTCATCGAACGCGTCACCGCGCGCATCGCCGAGCGCAGTCGCCCGGACCGCGACGCCTATCTCGCGCTGATCGACGCCGCCGCGCAGCGCGTGCCGGCGCGGCGCCGCCTGAGCTGCGGTAATCTCGCCCATGCCTTCGCCGCCAGCGGCGACGACAAGCCGCGCCTGCGCGAAGCGCGCGTGCCCAACCTCGGCATCGTCACCGCCTACAACGACATGCTCTCGGCGCACCAGCCGTTCGAGCACTACCCGGCGCTGATCCGGATGGCCGCGCGCAACGCCGGCGCCACCGCGCAGGTGGCCGGCGGCGTGCCGGCGATGTGCGACGGCGTCACGCAAGGGCGTGCCGGCATGGAGCTGAGCCTGTTCTCGCGCGACGCCATCGCGCTGGCCACCGCAGTGGCGTTGTCGCACGACGCCTTCGACGCCGCCGTGCTACTCGGCGTCTGCGACAAGATCGTGCCCGGCCTGCTGATCGGCGCGCTGCGCTTCGGCCACCTGCCGGTGATCCTGATCCCGGCCGGGCCGATGCCCTCGGGCCTGCCGAACAGGGAGAAGGCCCGCGTCCGCCAGCTCTTCGCCGAGGGCAAGGCCACGCGCGAGCAACTGCTCGACGCCGAGGCCGCCTCCTACCACGCGCCCGGCACCTGCACCTTCTACGGCACCGCCAACTCCAACCAGATGCTGATGGAGGTGATGGGCCTGCACCTGCCCGGCACCGCCTTCGTCAACCCGAACACGCCGCTGCGCGACGCGCTCACCGTCGCCGCCGCCGAGCGCGTCTGCGCGATCACCGCGCTCGGCGAGCACTACACGCCGCTCGGCCGCAGCGTCGACGAAAAAGCCATCGTCAACGCGATGGTCGGGCTGGCCGCCACCGGCGGCTCCACCAACCACGCGATCCATCTGGTCGCCATCGCCCGCGCCGCCGGCATCCGCATCGACTGGACCGACCTGGACGAGGTCTCGCGCGCCACCCCGCTGCTGGCGCGCATCTATCCCAACGGCAGCGCCGACGTGAACCACTTCCACGCCGCCGGCGGGCTGGGCTTCGTGATCCGCGAGCTGCTCGACGCCGGCCTGCTGCATCCGGACATCCGCTGCGTGCACGGTGGCGACCTGCGCGCGCAGGCGCGCGAGCCGTATCTGGACGGCACCACGCTGCGCTGGCGCGATCCGCCGGCGGCCTCGCTGGACACGGACACCGTGCGCCCGGCGGCGGCACCCTTCGACGCCGAGGGCGGCCTGCGCCTGCTGACCGGCAACCTTGGCCGCGCCATCGTGAAGGTGTCCGCGGTGGCGCCCGCGCACCGCACCATCCAGGCGCCGGCGCGGGTGTTCGACTCGCAGGACGCGCTGCTCGCCGCCTTCCAGGCCGGCACGCTGAACGGCGACTTCGTCGCCGTGATCCGCGGCCAGGGGCCGCGCGCCAACGGCATGCCCGAACTGCACAAGCTCACGCCCACGCTGTCGGTGCTGCAAAACCGCGGCCAGCGCGTGGCCCTACTGACCGACGGCCGCATGTCCGGCGCCTCCGGCACCGTGCTGGCGGCGATCCACGTCGTGCCCGAGGCCGCCTGCGGCGGCGCGATCGGCAAGCTGCGCGACGGCGACATCGTCCGCATCGACGCCGAGGCCGGCACCCTCGACGGCCTGGTCGACGCCGCCGCGTGGAAGGCCCGCGACGCCATCGCGCCCGACCCCGCCCCCAACCGCCTCGGCCTCGGCCGCGAGCTGTTCGGCCTGCTGCGCGCCAACGCCGGCTCGGCCGAGGAAGGCGCCTGCGCATTGTTCGCGGAGGGCTGAGGCGTGGCACCCCGTGACACCTCGCCGGCCCTGGTCGCCGACATCGGCGGCACCAATGCGCGCTTCGCGCTGGCCGACCTGTCGCTGCCGCGACCGGCGCTGCGCGAGCAGCGCTCGCTGAAGGCGGCCGACTTCGCCAGCCTGCAGCACGCCGTCGAGCATTACCTCGCCGAGGTCGGGGCGACGCCCAGGCGCGCGGCGATCGCGGTGGCCTGCCCGGTCGACGGCGACGAGATCCGGCTGACCAACCGCGCCTGGTCGTTCGGCCGCGAGGCGTTGCGACGCGCGCTCGGGCTGGACGCACTGCACCTGCTCAACGACTTCGGCGCCGTCGCCCATGCGGTACCGCGGCTGACCGACGACGAGCGCACGCACCTGTACGGCCCGACCGACGCAGCGCTGCGCGGGCCGGTGAGCGTGCTCGGCCCCGGCACTGGCCTCGGCGTGGCGCTGCTGGTCGGCGACGACGCGGGCGGCTGGCAGGTCGTCGAGACCGAGGGCGGGCACGTCGGCTTCGCCCCGCAGGGCGAGGAGGAGCAGGCGCTGGCGCGCTGGGTGACGGCGCGTTTCGGCCGCGCCTCCAACGAACGCCTGCTGTCCGGTGCCGGGCTGTCGCACATCGATGCGGCGCTGCGCGGGATCGACCCCTCGGTGTCGGCGCAGGACGGCGCACTGCGTGATCCGGCCACGATCGTGAACGCCGCGCTCGACGGTCACGATACCGTCGCCCGCCGCGCGCTGGCGCGCTTCTGCGCCGTGCTCGGCAGCGTCGCCGGCGACTGCGCGCTGATCCACGGCGCGCGCACGGTGGCCATCGCCGGCGGTATCGTGCCGCGCTTCCTGCCGTTCCTGCGCGCCAGCGCCTTCCGCGAGCGCTTCCTCGCCAAGGGCCGCTTCGCCGCCCTGCTCGAAACGGTGACGGTGCGGCTCATCACCCATCCGCA
>JBEQAM010000280.1:0-3516 GCA_041640375.1 Rehaibacterium sp.
ACAGCAGCGACGGCGGCCAGCCCAACATCCGGCTGGTGCTGCGCCAGCACAGCGAATGGGGGCTGAGCACCTTCCTGCTGCCGGATGCCGATGTGTTCGACTGTCGGCGCTGCCAGGTCGGCATCGCCTTCGACGATGCCGCGCCGCGCCGCTTCGCCGCGACCAAGGCGGCCGATCCGCAGAACCCGGGCCTGTTCATCGACGACAAGGCCGTCTTCCTGGCCGCGCTGGCCAAGGCCAAGACGATGCGCATCGAGGTGCCGGTCAAGGGCGGCACGCGTACGCTGATGTTCGAGGTCGGCGGCTACGCGCCGGCGCGGTTCGA
Source organism: Rehaibacterium sp. (assembly GCA_041640375.1). GTDB lineage: Bacteria > Pseudomonadota > Gammaproteobacteria > Xanthomonadales > Xanthomonadaceae > Rehaibacterium. The sequence continues at coordinate 326 of JBEQAM010000280.1, forward strand.
GGCCGGCGGCTGAGTCGAGAGCCGCTCACCGGAAATCGGTAACCGGCCGCCGCCCGCTGCGGCTCGATCGACAATCGGAAGCGCCCTTGCACGCGCTGTCCGATTTCCGGCGGCTACCGGTTACCGAAACCGACAAGCCAAGCGCCGGCAGTGCGCCGGTCAACCCAGCGCGGCCAGCTCGAAGCCGTCGGCATTCACCCGCAGCACCGAGCCCTGCCGGTACCAGTCGCCGAGCACGATGCGCTTGCGCGGGTGGCCGGCGGCGACCAGCGAGTGCACCGCCGGCCGGTGGGTATGGCCGTGGATCAGCAGGCCGACGCCGAAGCGGGCGAGGGTGGCCTCCACGGTGGCCGGCGCGACGTCGGTGATCTCCTCGCGCACGCCCTGCATGTGCGCCTTGCTCGCGGCGCGGGCGTGAGCGGCGAAGGCGAGCCGCTGCTCCAGCCCCTGGGCCAGGAACTGCCGCTGCCAGGCCGGGTCGCGCACCTGGCGGCGGAAGGCCTGGTAGGCCTCGTCGTCGCTGCACAGCAGGTCGCCGTGCATCAGCAGCGCCGGCCGGCCGTACAGCATCGTTACGCAGGGGTCGGGCAGCAGCCGCATGCCGCAGCGGCGGGCATAGTCCGGCCCGAGCAGGAAGTCGCGGTTGCCGCGGAGGAAATGCACCGGTACCCCGTGGTCGCTGACGGCGCGCAGGCCGCCGGCGACCGAGGCGGCGACCGCGGACGGGTCGTCGTCGCCGACCCAGGCTTCGAACAGGTCGCCGAGGATGTACAGCGCCTCGGCATGCATCGCTTCCTCGCGCAGAAAGCGCAGGAACAGGGCGGTTGCTGCCGGACGTGCGTCGTCCAGATGCAGGTCGGAAACGAACAGGGTGGCCACGGGGCGGAGTGACTGGTTCACTGGCCGCCGGCAGGCGCCAGGATCGTGACCCGCTCGATGATCACCGGCGTCTTCGGCACATCGCGCGGGAACGGCTCCTGCGGGCCGGTCTCGACCGCGCGGATGCGGTCGACCACCTCCATGCCCTGCACCACGCGGCCGAAGACCGCATAGCCCCAGGTGTAGGCGCTGGTTTCGCCGCTGAAGTCCAGGCGCGGGTTGTCGACGACGTTGATGAAGAACTGCGAGGTCGCCGAATGCGGATCGCTGGGCATGCGTGCGGCGGCGACGGTGCCGCGCAGGTTGCTCAGGCCGTTGTTGGCCTCGTTGGGAATCGGCGCGCGCGCCGGCTTTTGGCGCAGGTCGGGCGTGAACGCGCCGCCCTGGATCAGCAGGTTGTCGATCACCCGGTGGAAGATCGTGCCGTTGTAGAAGCCCTCCTGCGCGTATTGGAGGAAGTTTTCGACCGTGCGCGGGGCCTTGTCCGGGTACAACTCGATCGTGATCTCGCCGAGTGTGGTGGCCAAGAGCACGCGCGGCGCAGGCGCGGCCTCGGCCGGGGCGGGCGCAGTCTGGGCGAGCAGGGGCAGCGGCAGCAGCAGGGCGGCGAGAACCAGCAGGCGCTCGAGCATCCGGGACTCCATGCGGAGAAGCTTGCGAGGCTGGCATATTAGCAGGCCGTGGCCCCGTTCTAGCCCGCCTGGAGCGCGGTCGCGACCATTCACTCCTGGGAGGCCCCGCCATGCGTCTGCTCACCGCCTGCCTGTTCGCCGTCGCCCTGTCCGCGACCGCCGCCGAGCTGCCGCGCAGCCCTGCGCCCGCCGAGGCGCGGTTGTACTTCATCAGCCCGCAGGACGGCGACAGCGTCGAGCGCGAGTTCACCGTCCGTTTCGGCCTGTCCGGCATGGGGGTGGCGCCGGCCGGCACGATGGCCGCACACACCGGCCATCATCACCTGCTGATCGACACCGGGCTGCCGCCGCTGGACCGGCCGATTCCCAACGATGCCCAGCATCTGCATTTCGGTCAGGGCCAGACCGAGGCCACGATCCGGCTGCCGCCCGGGCGGCACACGCTGCAGCTCCTGCTGGGCGACCACGCCCACATCCCGCACGATCCGCCGGTGATCTCCGAGCGCATCACGGTCATCGTACGCGACTGAAATTCCCCGTCGCCGGCACGCTTCGGCGACCGGCCTGCCTGTCCGGGAGCCCCGGGACTGCCGGCGGTCCGGTAAAATCCGCACTCTTTGACCTCACGAACTCCGGCCCGATGACCTGCCGCACCCGTTTCGCCCCCAGTCCCACCGGCTACCTGCACATCGGCGGCGCCCGCACCGCGCTGTACTGCTGGCTGGAGGCGCGCCGTCGCGGCGGCCAGTTCGTGCTGCGCATCGAGGACACCGACCGCGAACGCTCCACCGAGGCCGCCGTGCAGGCCATCCTCGACGGCATGGCCTGGCTCGGGCTGGAGCATGACGAGGGGCCGTACTACCAGACCCTGCGCTTCGACCGCTACCGCCAGGTCGCCGAGGATCTGGTCAGGGCCGGCAAGGCCTACTACGCCTACGAGAGCAAGGAAGAGATCGAGGCCATGCGCGCCGAGGCGATGGCCAGGGGCCTGAAGCCGCGCTACGACGGCCGCGCCCGCGACCTCGACCTGCCCGAGCGCGACGATCCCAACAAGGTGATCCGCTTCAAGAACCCGCTGTCCGGCAGCGTGGTGTTCCACGACAAGGTCAAGGGCCGGATCGAGTGGAGCAACGAGGAGCTCGACGACCTGGTGCTGATCCGCTCGGATGGCTTCCCGACCTACAACTTCGCGGTGGTGGTCGACGACATCGACATGAAGATCACCGACGTGATCCGCGGCGATGACCACGTCAACAATACCCCGCGTCAGATCAACATCTACGAGGCACTGGGTGCACCAGTGCCGGCATTCGCCCACCTGCCCATGATCCTCGGCGCCGACGGCGCCAAGCTCAGCAAGCGCCACGGCGCGGTCAGCGTGATGCAGTACCGCGAGGACGGCTTCCTGCCGCACGCGCTGCTCAACTACCTGGTGCGGCTGGGCTGGTCGCATGGCGACCAGGAGATCTTCTCGCGCGAGGAGATGGTCGCGCTGTTCAGGATCGAGGACGTCAACCAGAAGGCCTCGCGTTTCGACCCGGACAAGCTGTGCTGGCTGAACCAGCATTACTTCAAGCACGGCGACCCGGCGATGGTGCTGCCGGAGCTGGAGTACCACCTCAAGCGGGCCGGGCTGGACCTCGCCAGCGGCCCGGCGCCGGCCGACGTGCTGGTGGCACT
>JBEQAM010000281.1:0-3502 GCA_041640375.1 Rehaibacterium sp.
GTAGTAGTCGTTCCAGTTGTCCAGGCCGGTCACGTGTTCGCCGCGCGCGCGCAGCGCGCGGCAGACGTAGGCGCCGATGAAGCCGGCCGCGCCGGTGACCAGGACGGTCATCGCCTGGCGGTCAGTGGGCCGGGCCACGCAGCCGCTCGAGGATGCCCTCGAGCGCATCCACGCCGTGGTAGTGGATCACCAGCCGGCCCTTGCCGGCGCGGCCGTGCTGCACGGCAACCCGGGCGTTGAGGCGCTCGCTGAGCTCGCGCTCGAGCGCGGCGATGTCGGCATCGGCGGGCGCTTTCGCCGGTTTGGCGGCGCCCCTGGCCGGCACCTTGCCCTGCGCCATCTGCTGCACGCGGCGCTCGACCTCGCGCACGCTCAGGCCCTCCGCGGCAGCCTTGCGCGCCAAGGCGATGGCGGCCTGCGGCGCCAGCGTGAGCAGGGCGCGGGCGTGACCCATCTCGATGGCGTGGGTCTCGACCAGTTGGCGGATCTCCTGCGGCAGCTCCAGCAGGCGCAGCAGGTTGGACACCGCCGCGCGCGAGCGCCCCACCGCCTCGGCGGCCTGGTGATGGGTGAGCTGGAATTCGTCGATCAGCCGCTGCAGCGCCTGCGCTTCTTCCAGCGGATTGAGGTCCTCGCGCTGGATGTTCTCGATCAGCGCCATGGCGATCACGGCGCGGTCGTCGACTTCGCGCAGCACCACCGGCACGTCGGTCAGGCCGGCCTGGCGCGCGGCGCGCCAGCGGCGCTCGCCGGCGATGATCTCGTAGCGGTCCTGCCCGTTCACCGGCGCGATGGCGCGCACGACGATCGGCTGGATCAGGCCCTGGGCGCGGATCGAGTCGGCCAGCTCGGCCAGCTTGGCCGGGTCCATGCCGGTGCGCGGCTGGTATTTGCCGGGCTGCAGGGCCTCGACCGGAAGCGTGCGCAGCGATTCGCCGGCGGCGGCTTCTTCGGCCGGCGACTTGTCATGGCCGCCCAGCAGGGCTTCCAGGCCGCGGCCGAGGCCGCGCTTCTTGGCTGCCATCATGCGGTCTCCAGTGTCTTCTGGCGGGCGTGGTGGCGTCGCACCAGCTCGCCGGCCAGGCCGAGGTAGGCGATCGCCCCGCGCGAGCCCATGTCGTAGCGCAGGATGCTCTGGCCGTGGCTGGGCGCCTCGGCCAGGCGCACGTTGCGCGGCACGATCGAGCGGAACACCTTGTCGCCGAAGTGGCGGGTCAGCTCGCCGCTGACCGCGTTGGCGAGGTTGTTGCGCACGTCGAACATGGTGCGCAGGATGCCTTCGATCTCCAGCTGCGGGTTCACCTTGAGCTTGAGCGATTCGATGGTGTCGATCAGCGCCGACAGGCCCTCCAGCGCGAAGTACTCGCACTGCATCGGCACCAGCACGCCGTCGGCGGCGGCCAGTGCGTTCAGCGTGAGCAGCGACAGCGCCGGCGGGCAGTCGATGATGATGTAGTCGTAGCCGTCGCGCACGACGGCGAGCGCACGCTTGAGCCGCTGCTCACGGGCGGCTTCGTCCATCAGCCGCACCTCGGCGGCGGTCAGGTCGATGTTGCTCGGCAGCAGGTCGAAGCCTTCCGGCGCCCTGACGATCGCCTGCGCGGCCTCGGCCTCGCCCAGCAGCACTTCGCAGGCGGAGGTGTCCAGCTCGCGCTTGTCCACGCCCGAGGCCATGGTGGCGTTGCCCTGCGGATCGAGATCGACCAGCAGCACCCGGCAAGGCACCTCGGCCAGCGCGGCCGCGAGGTTGACCGCGGTGGTGGTCTTTCCGACGCCGCCCTTCTGGTTGGCGATGGCGATGATGCGCGTCATGGACGACTCCGCGCGGCTCGGTGCCGCGTGCTGGTGGCGGCGCGCCTCAGGCGGCACGCCGGGTGACGACGACCAGATGCCGCTCGGCGTCCAGGCCCGGCACATGCAGGGCATGCACCGCGCTCGCGTGCCAGTCCGGAGGCAGGGCGGCGATCTCGTCCGCGGGCACGAGGCCCTTCATCGCCAGCAGCCGCCCCCCGGGCTTGAGCAGGTGGCCGCCGACGCGGACGAGTTCGGCAAGGGTACCCAAGGCGCGGGCGGTAAGACAGTCGTAGGCGCCCGGCTCGTCCAGCGCCTCGGCGCGGCACGCGGCCACACGGGCGTTGCCCAGCCCGAGCTGGCGCACCGCTTCGCGCAGGAAGCGCGCCTTCTTGCCATTGGACTCGACCAGGGTCACCCGCAATCCCGGCCGTGCCAGGGCCAGCGGAATACCGGGCAGGCCCGGGCCGGTGCCGAGGTCGGCCAGTGTTCCATCGCCCACTTGCGACAGCATCGCCAGCGAATCGAGCAGGTGCTTGACCACCATCTCGCGCGGGTCGCGGATGGCGGTGAGGTTGTAGGTGCGGTTCCAGCGCTCCAGCAGCGCCAGGTAGTCGAGCAGGCGCGCGGACAGCGCCGGCGAGGCCAGGTCGAGTTCGGCAAGGCCCGCATCGAGCACGGGCCGCAGGTGGGCGAGGGGGTTCACGCGGGGATTCCGGCGACGATGGCGGCGGGAAGTCTACCCCGCCGCGTCGCGGCCGGCCGTGACCGGCGGCCGGCTCAGGCGACCGGGTGCAGCGAGCAGCGGATGATCCGCAGGCCCAGGCCGCCCATGCGCCGGTTCAGCTCGGTCTTGAGCGCCTCGGCGGCGACCGGCCAGCCGTCCTCGGCCTGCGGACCGACTTCGGCCAGCACCGCATCGGCCTGCCGCAGCACCACCTCGTCGACGCTGTCGAGCGCGTCGCCGGTCCGCAGCGGGTCGAGGATCTGGTAGTACAGGTCGGCGCTGGCCGTGGTCCGGCCGAGCGGGCGCGCCGGCAGCTCGACGTGGTGGCCGATCAGGCTGACCTGGTGGGCGATGCGGTCGACCAGCGGAACGACCAGGTGCAGGCCGGGCGGGAGGGCGCGCACGAAGCGACCGAAGCGATGTACGGTGTACACCTGCCCTTCCGGCACCCGCCGCAGCGACGCCAGCAGCAGGGCGGCGAGCAGCAGGGCGATCAGGATGGCCAGCGGCGCGGCGTGCATATTGGGCCTTTTATATCAGCCTGTTACGACGACCTTGTGAGATCGATTCTAGTATGCCTGTTCGCCTTTGCAACAGGTTAACCAGCGATTAACGGCAAATTTACGCCCCGGCCTTGCAACCTCCCGTGAATCGCATCGCAAAAACCGCGCCAACCCCTTTGCCGTCGCGGCCTGTGGCCTGGCCGGGCCGACCGCCGTCCGGGATGTCGGCGGCAGCGGGCATGACTTGAGTCGGCTGTGCCGGGCGCTTGTTCTTGTTATGGTGTAACGCGGTCCGTTTCATGAGCAGCCCCACGTGAACACCCGCTCCCTCGTTATCGCCGCGGCGCTGGCCGCGGCCTTCGCCGCCCCGGTCCGCGCCGGCGGCGGCCATGCCCACGAGCATGGCGTGACCCATCTGGACATCGTGGTCGACGGCGACCGCGTGGCCCTGAGCCTGCAGGCCGCCGGATACCACATTGTC
>JBEQAM010000282.1:0-3497 GCA_041640375.1 Rehaibacterium sp.
GGCCGCGTCCCACACCCGCATGTGCCGGTACGGTTGCGCGCGCGCGGCGAGCACTTCGCGCCACACGCCGAGCGAATCCAACAGCGCGGCGTTGTCGGGCGCGAAAGCGTACACGCGCAGGTCGGGTGCGTCGGCGCGCCACGGCGGCGGCTCGCGCGCCTCGACCAATGCCACCTTGCGGCCATCGCGGGCGAAGGCCAAGGCCGCGGCAGCGCCGACCACGCCGGCACCGACCACGGCCACGTCGAACGGTTGGCGACGGCTCATGCCGCGCCTCCCCGGGTGAGTGGCAGATCGGCGCCGCGCCAGCCCATCGCGCCACTCACCAGCGGAGCCTTCAGACCCGGCAGGCGATCGAGCAGCAGCAGGCCGAGCGAGCGCAGCACCTGCATGGGGAAGGACGGGTTGGCGGTGAGCCGCGCCAGGCCGTCGGAGAAGGCCAGCGTGCGTTCACGGTCCTCGCGGCGCCGTTCGGGATAACGCGCCAGTCTCGTCGGCTCGCCCGGATCGCCGCCCTCGGCGATCAGCTCGGCCAGGGTCAGGGCGTCGCGCAGGCCGAGGTTGAAGCCCTGCGCGCCGACCGGGTGGATGGTCTGCGCGGCATTGCCCATCACCACCGCGCGCGGCGCGATGAGCCGCTCGGCCAGCACACGGCGGATCGGGTACTGGCTGCGCCGGCCCACGCGCAGCAGCCGCCCGGCGCGGCCACCGGCACGCGCCTGCAGCAGCGCCAGGTAGTCGGCGTCGGACAACGCGGCGACGCGGGCGGCGTCCTCGCTCGCCACGCCCATGATCGCGCCGTAGTGTCCGTCGGCACGCGGCAGCAGGGCGACCGGGCCGGCGTCGGTGAAGCGCTCCCAGGCGCGACCGTCGGGCGCGCGGTCGGCGGCGACGGTGCTGACGAACAGGGTCTGCCCGTAGTCGTGCTCGACGGTGCCGATGCCGAGCGCCTGGCGGACGAAGCTGCGGGTGCCGTCGGCGGCGACCAGCAGTTTCGTTTCCACGACCTCGTGGATACCGTCGCGCTCGAGCGCGACGCGCCAGCCGTGGGCAAGCGCCTCCAGCGCGACCACCTTCGCCGGGCAATGACGGCGCAGCGAAGCCAGCGCGGACAACCGCGCCTCCAGCGCGTTGCCCAGCTCACGCGCCACCACCACGCCGCCGAAGGCCTCGCGGCCGAATTCGGCCGCATCCAGCCGCACCGCGCCGAAATCGCCGGCGCGGCTGACGTGGATATGCCGGATCGGCGCCGGCGGCGTGGCCAGGTGCGCGAGCACGCCCAGCGCCCGCAGTCCGTTGAGGCTGGCGGCGGCCAGGGCGAGGTTGCGCTCGTCGAAACTGGGCGCCGCCGCGCTGTGCGCGGGCACGGCCTCCACCAGCGCCACGCGCCGGCCCGTGCCGTCCAGCGCACAGGCCAGACTGGCGCCGACCAGGCCACCACCGACGATCAGGATGTCCACCGGTTCGCTCATGCCACGCATGATACGCGGCCCCGTGCGCCCCTCGCCCGCGGTTCCGCTAGAATCGGCAATCCAGTCCAGCGGAACCCACCCATGAGCCTGTCGTCCCAATCGCGCATCGGAATCTTCGCCCTGCTCGCCATCCTGATGGCGGCCACGCGCCTGCATCATTTCGGCGCGCTGCCCGATGCCTCCTGGGCGGTGTTCTTCCTCGCCGGCTTCTACCTGCGCGGCTCGCTGCGCTGGGCCTTTCCGGCGCTGATGGCGCTGGCGGTGGTGGTGGATTACCTGGTCATCACCGGCCAGGGGCTGAACTTCTGGGCCCATTACTGTGTGTCGCCGGCCTACTGGTTCCTGCTGCCGGCGTATCTGGCGCTGACCCTCGGTGGCGCCTGGCTCGGCAAGCGCTACCGCGGTCTCGGCGCGCGCGAGCTCGGCCTGCTGGCCGGCAGCGCCTTCGTGTCGATCAGCGTCTGCTACCTGATCTCCAACGGCAGCTTCTACTGGCTGAGCGACGTGGTGTCCGAGCCGAGCTTCGCCGGCTGGATGAAGAACCTCTCCGACTGGTACCTGCCCTATCTGCGCACCACCGGCCTGTACCTCGGCCTGGCCGCGGCGATCCACAGCGTGGCGGTGATGGCGCTGCACACGCTGGGCGATGCCGGCGAGCGCGATCGCGCCAAGCGCTGACCGCCGTCGTGGGTAACCGCCTGTCGAAGATCTACACTCGCACCGGGGACGACGGCGGGCTTGGCTCGATGTCGGAAAACGCACTTCCTGCGCGTTTTCCTCCCCGCCCGGCAAAAAACGTGGTTTTTGCCGGGCTCCGACAGGCGCCTTGCGGCGCCCGCGCTCAGGCATCCCTGCCTTCGAGGTCGTGCCGTCGTGGGTAACCGCCTGTCGAAGATCTACACTCGCACCGGGGACGACGGCACGACCGGCTTGGGCGACGGTTCGCGCGTGGCCAAGGATTCGCTCCGTGTCGCCGCCTACGGCACGGTGGACGAGGCCAATTCCGCCATCGGCCTGGTGCTGGCCTGCGACCTGCCCGAGGACATCCGCACCGTGCTGACCGCGGTGCAGCACCAGCTGTTCGACCTCGGCGGCGAGCTGTGCATCCCCGGCCACGCGGCCATCCACGACGCGGACGTGGCGCGGCTGGAGCAGCATCTGGACGCGCTCAACGCCGACCTGCCGCCGCTGAAGGACTTCATCCTGCCCGGTGGCGGGATGGCCGCCGCGCACTGCCATCTGGCGCGCACCATCTGCCGCCGCGCCGAGCGCGAGACGGTGGCGCTGTCGCGTGCCGAACCGGTACGGCCCGAGGCGGTGCGCTACCTCAACCGGCTGTCCGACCTGCTGTTCGTGATCGCCCGCGTGCTGGCCCGCCACAGCGGCCACGGCGAGGTGCTGTGGCGGCACGAACGCCGGAAGGGGTGAGGGAGGCCGGGACCGGAGAAGCGCCTCGGGTCTTGGTCATTCCCTTACGAGCGGATTGTCGATCTGAAGGGATTTTCGGCTTAATGCTTCCCTCGCGCTCCGAGCCATGGGCTTCGCCACTGTGTCGTTCGCCTTCTACACCCATCCCGCCTGCCTCGCGCACGACCCCGGCGCCGGCCATCCCGAATGCCCGGCCCGGCTGGCGGCGGTGATCGAGGCGCTGAAGGCCGCCTACCCTGATCCGCCCTGGCGCGAGGCGCCGCAGGCACTGCGCAGCCAGCTGGCGCGCGTGCACGACGATGCGCTGATCGCCACCGTGCTCGACACGCCCGTCGACGGCACGCTGCGGCTGGATCCCGACACGGTAATGGGCACCGGCTCGCGCGAGGCGGCACTGCGCGCCGCCGGCGCCGGCGTGGCAGCGGTGGACGCGGTGCTGCGCGGCGACCTCGAGCGCGCCTTCTGCGCGGTGCGCCCACCCGGCCATCACGCCACCGCCGATACCGCGATGGGTTTCTGCCTGTTCAACGCGGCCGCGGTGGCCGCTGCCCACGCGCTCGACGCGCACGGGCTGCAGCGGGTCGCGGTGATCGATTT
>JBEQAM010000283.1:0-3492 GCA_041640375.1 Rehaibacterium sp.
GGCGTTCGACCTCGGCCTTGCTGCGCTCGTAACGGCGATGGTCGAACACTTCGCCCGGCAGCGGTTCGAAACTGCCGAGCACGGCGCCGATGCGGCTGTCCTCGGCCGCCTCGCCCTGCATGCGGATGCGGCGGTCGCCGACGCGCACCGGCTCGCCGGGATCGATGTCGATCACCACCGTGGCCGCGCCGCCGCCCTCGCGCTCGACGCGGATGGTGATCGCCGGGTCGTAGTAGCCGTAGGGTTCCAGTGCGCGCCGCACTTCGGCCGGCGTGCGCCGCAGCAGGTAGTCGAGCCGGCTCGCGCTGAGCGCCGCGCGGCGCGCCGGGTCGAGCCGCTCGATCGCCAGCGCGCCGCGCACGTTGTCGAGCGCGTCGCCGGACAGGCCGCGGATCTGGATGCGCTCCAGCCCGCCGTCCTGCGCCGTCGCCGCCGACGCGGCGAACAGACAGCACAGCAGCAGGCGCAGGCGCGGACGGGTCATGACATGGCCCAGCATAGCGGCCCGGCCGCGCGCGGGTGTGAGCGCGGCGTGTGCGGGCTCATGGGCGGCGCCGCGTACACCACCCCATCCCGGCCTTCTCCCAGAGGGCGTGGAAGCATCGCGGTGCGGAGCGCAGGCAAGGCACGGCGGCTGGAAGCCCGCGGGCCTGGCGCGGGCGGCTCAGGCGTTCGACAGCAGCCCGATCTCCGCCACCGCCGAGAAGCGGTCGGCGAGGCGCTTGAGCAGGGCAAGGCGGTTTTCGCGCAGGGCCGGGTCCTCGGCCATCACCATCACGCCGTCGAAGAAGGCATCGACCGGCGCGCGCAGCCAGGCCAGCCGCTTGAGCACGGCGACGTAGTCGTGCGCGGCCAGCACGCCATCGGTCTCGCGGATGGCGGCCTCGACCGATTCGGCCAGGGCCTGCTCGGCGGGGTCGATCAGGCGCGACTTGGCGACGTGATCGGGAATCTCTTCGCCGGCCTTCTTCAGGATGTTGCGGATGCGCTTGTTGGCCGCCGCCAGCGCCTCGGCTTCGGGCAGTTGCGCGAACTCGCCGATGGCCTTGAGGCGGCGGTCGAAGTCGAGCAGCGAGGCCGGCCGCACCGCGGCGACCGCCTCGAAGTGCGCGCCGGGCACGCCCTGGTCGGCGAAATAGCCGCGCAGGCGGTCGAGCAGGAAGTCGTACAGCTCGGTCACGCGCGCCTCGGCGGCATCCATCGAGGTGGCGCCGTCGTTGGCGTGCACGGCGCGGCGCAGTTCGTGCGGCAGGTCCAGGTCCAGCCCACCCTCGATCAGCGTGCGCGCCAGCCCCAGCGCGTTGCGGCGCAGCGCGAACGGGTCCTTGTTGCCGGTCGGCTTGAGGCCGGCGGCGAAGCCACCCGCCAGCGTGTCCAGGCGCTCGGCCACGGCCAGCACGCGGCCGAGCGGCGAGGGCGCGATGGCATCGCCGGCGAAACGCGGCATGTAGGCCTCGTCGATGGCGGCGGCGACCTCGGCCGGCTCGCCCTCGGCGGCGGCGTAGTAGCGGCCAGCGATGCCCTGCAGCTCGGGGAACTCGCCGACCAGGCGCGACTGCAGGTCGGCCTTGGCCAGCCCGGCGGCGCGCCGGGCCAGCGCGGCATCGACGCCGACCTGCGGCGCGATCGCCTCGGCCAGCGCGGCCACCCGTGCCACCTTGTCGGCGTAGCTGCCGAGCTTTTGCTGGTAGGTGACGGTCTTCAGGCCCTGGTTCATCGAGGCCAGGCCCTGCTTGCGGTCCTCGTCGAAGAAGAACTTGGCGTCGGCGAAGCGCGGGCGGATGACGCGCTCGTAGCCGCGGCGCACCTCGGCCTCGTCCCTGGACTCGATGTTGGCGATGCCGACGAAGCGCTCGGTGAGACGGCCGTCGTGATCGAGCACGGGAAAGAACTTCTGGTTCGCTTCCATGGTGGCGATCAGCGCCTCCTGCGGCACGGCGAGGAACTCGCGCTCGAAGCTGCAAAGGACCGCCTTGGGCCATTCGACCAGACCGTTGACCTCTTCGAGGATGCCCGGTTCGATGCGGGCGACGCCGCCGGCGGCCTGCGCCGCGGCCTCGACCTCGGCGCGGATGCGGGCGCGGCGCTCGTCGGGATCGACCAGCACCTTGGCCTGCCGCAGCGCCTCGACGTAGTCGTCGGCCGAACCGAGCCACACCGCCTTGTCGTGATGGAAGCGGTGGCCGCGGCTCATGCGGTTGGCGGTGAGGCCGAACAGCGTGCCGTCCACCACCTGATCGCCGAGCAGCATCACCAGCCAGTGCACCGGGCGGGCGAAGCCGTACGCGTGCGCGCCCCAGCGCATCGGCTTGGGGATCGGCATGGCCTTGATCGCCTCGGCCAGGATGTCCGGCAGCAGCGCGGCGGTGGCCGCGCCCGGCTGGGTGGCGCGGTGGACGAAGCGCTCGCCCTTGTTGTCGGTGGTGCGCCCCAGTCGCGTCCAGTCGATGCCGTTCTTCTGCGCGAAGCCGAGCAGGGCCGGGGTCGGCCGGCCTTCGGCGTCGAGCGCGATGTTGAGGTAGGGGCCGAGCAGTTCGCTGCGCTGCTCGGGCTGCTGCAGCGCCACCCCGGCGACGTGCACGGCGAGCCGGCGCGGGGTGTACAGCGCACGCGCCGCGCCATGGGCGAGGCCGCGCCTGTCCAGGCCGGCGACGATGCCGTCGGCGAAGGCGCGCGCCAGCTCGGGCAGGGCCTTGACCGGCAGTTCCTCGGTGCCGAGTTCGATCAGGAGGGATTTGCGTTCGGACATCGGGGACCTCGATTCTTGACTTCGCTTCACCCGCGCAAGTGCGGCTGGAGATTTCCGGTCGTCATTCCCGCGGAAGCGGGAATCCAGTGTCTTCGGCGCTGTGGATTGAAGTCACTGGGTCCCCGCTTTCGCGGGGACGACGGGATGGAAGGTCCGGAGGAATTCAACCGTCCTCCCGCCTGATGCCCGGGAAGCCGAGCTTCTCGCGCTGGGCGTGGTAGGCCTCGGCCACGGCGCGCGCGAGGTTGCGCACGCGCAGGATGTAGCGCTGGCGTTCGGTCACCGAGATGGCGCGGCGGGCGTCGAGCAGGTTGAAGCTGTGCGAGGCCTTGCAGACCTGGTCATAGGCCGGCAGCGGCAGGCCCAGCCCGACCAGCCTGAGCGCCTCCTGCTCGCAGGCGTCGAAGCGGTGGAACAGTTCGGCGACGTCGGCGTGCTCGAAGTTGTAGGCGCTCTGCTCGACCTCGTTCTGGTGGTAGACGTCGCGATAGGTCACCACGCCCTGCGGGCCGCGCGTCCAGACCAGGTCGAAGACGTTGTCGACGTTCTGCAGGTACATGCACAGGCGTTCGAGACCGTAGGTGATCTCGCCGAGCACCGGCCGGCACTCCAGGCCGCCGGCCTGCTGGAAGTAGGTGAACTGGGTGACTTCCATGCCGTTGAGCCAGACTTCCCAGCCCAGGCCCCAGGCGCCGAGCGTGGGCGACTCCCAGTTGTCCTCGACCAGGCGCAGGTCGTGCACC
>JBEQAM010000284.1:0-3484 GCA_041640375.1 Rehaibacterium sp.
AGCGCGCCGCTGCCTTGCGGGCTCACGCCGAACGCAGCGACATTGCCGAAGCGGACCAGCGTGCCCTGCACCTCGGTACCGTCGGCGAGATGGAAGGCACCCGGCTCGGTACGCACCGTGTCAAGGCGCGCCAACGTGTCGGCGGCGGTGGTGAACACGGTACGCACCTGCTCCAGTGCAGTGGCCTGCGCGAACGACTCCCCATCGAACGCACGCACACCGAAGCCACCCAGCGTGGCGCGCGCCTGTTCCACGGTCACGCCCAGCAGCTCGCGGCTGCCGGCGGCGACCTCGGCGCGCTCCTCGGCCCGTGCCAAGGCGTCGGCCAGCGACTCGGCCTCGGACTTGGCAGCCAGCGCGCGCGATTCGAGCGCGGCGATCTCCGCCTGCAGACGGGCGCGCTCGGTTTCGAAGTGTCGACGGGTCTCCGCCAGGCGCGCGCTCAGCTCGCGCTTCTGCGCTTCGAGGAAGGCGTACTCGCGCTTGTAGGCCTGCTCCAGCGAGACTTCCGGCGCGACGGCGGCCGGCGCTGGCGCACTGTCCTGCGCCAGGGCGGGGACGGCCAGCACACACAGCACGGCGGCCAGGACACGACGGACGATCATCGGGAGCCTCCCTGGGCCAGCGGCAGTTCGAAGTAGCCCTGGCGGATCTGCTTGCGTAGCGAGTCGTAATAAGCCGCCACGCGCCTGGCGTCGGCGGCGTCGGCGAAGGGTTCGAACACCCAGCCCTCACCGGCGCGGCGGGCCTGGCCGTAGCGGCCGTCAGGCGTGCGGAAGTACAGCGCCATGCCGCCAACCTTGGCGACCTCGGCCAGCACGCGCTCGCCGCCGACCTCGATGGTCTGGGTGTACAGGCCGTTCTCGCGGGTCAGGCGAAACTCGTCCTCGTAGAAGGCCCACAGCCGGTTGACCGCACGCTGCGGCGGCAGGGTGCCGTTCTCGATCTGCACGCGGAACTGGTCGAGTTCGCCCAGCCGCTCGTCCACCTTGAACGGCAGCCCGGTGGCGACCTGGGCGCGCAACTGCGCCACCGCGTCGAGCAGCAGCGGCTTGAGGGCATCGCCCTCGGCCCCGGCCTCGGCCTGTTCGGCCTGCCTGGCGTCGAGCTTGCCGCGCAACTCCCGGGCAGCGAGCTGCTGGCGCTCGATCGAGGCCGACAGCTCGGCCTTCTGTACATTGAGCGCCGCCAGGGTGGTGCGCTGCTCCTCGCGCAGCAGGTCCAGCGCGTTGTTGAGCTGCTCGACCTCGCCGCGCAGGCGGATCAGGCCCTGGGCCAGGTCGTCGGCGGCGCGCGCGCCGGCCGCCGGTGCCAGCAGCAGCGCGAGCGCGAGCGGAGCCACGCGGAGGCGGGGCGCGAAGGGGCTCGACATGGGTAACTCCGTATCGGAACGCGGGCACGGCAGGACAGCCGTGATGGGCGCGCAGCTTATGACCGAGCGGTTACCGATTTATGACGCCCCCGGGGGGCGTGGCCGCCCGGCCGGCCGCACCCCCGACCGCCCCCGGGACGCGCTAGAATGCAGAGTTTTCCCGACGCGGAAGCCTTTGACGTGAAAGAACATCTGCGCGAACTGGTGGCCCAGGCCCTGCTGGACCTCAGGCGCCATGGCCGCCTGCCGGCCGATCTGGCGCTGCCGGATTTCGTCATCGAGCGCGCCCGCTCGCGCGAGCACGGCGACTACGCCACCAACGTGGCGATGCTGCTGGCCAAGCCCGCCGGGCTGAAGCCGCGCGAGCTGGCCGAGGCGCTGATCGCCACCCTGCCGCAGTCCCAGCACGTCGAGAAGGTCGAGATCGCCGGCCCCGGCTTCATCAACTTCCGCCTCAGCCAGAGCTGCCGGCTGGGCACGCTGCGACGCATCTTCGAGCTGGGCGAGGACTATGGCCGCCAGCTGGAGGCCTCGCGCGAATCGGTGACGGTGGAGTTCGTCTCCGCCAACCCGACCGGCCCGCTGCACGTCGGCCATGGCCGCGGCGCCGCCTACGGCGCCACGCTGGCCAACCTGCTCGAAGCCATCGGCCATCGCGTGCAGCGCGAGTACTACGTCAACGACGCCGGCCGGCAGATGGACATCCTCGGCACCAGCGTCTGGCTGCGCTATCTGGAGCTTTGCGGCGAGCCGGTCCGCTTCCCCGACAACGGCTACAAGGGCGAATACATCTACGACATCGCCCGCGACCTGCGCAGCAAGCAGGGCGACCGTCTGCGCCATCCCTGGCGCGAGATCGGCGCCGACCTGCCGGCCGACGAGAGCCAGGGCGGCGACAAGGAGGCCCATATCGACGCCCTGGTGGCACGCGCCAAGGCGCTGCTCGGCGACGACTACCGGCTGGCCTTCGATGCCGGTTTGAACGCGATCCTCGCCGACATCCGCGAGGATCTGGCCGAGTTCGGCGTCGTCTTCGACAACTGGTTCTCCGAACGCTCGCTGGCTGCCGACGGCTACGTGGCGCGCGCGGTGGAGACGCTCAAGGCTGGCGGCCACATCTACGAGCGCGACGGCGCGCTGTGGTTCGCCGCCACCAGCTTCGGCGACGAGAAGGATCGCGTGGTGGTGCGCGAGAACGGCGTGCCGACCTACTTCGCCTCCGACCTGGGCTACCTGCTGAGCAAGTTCGAGCGCGGCTTCGATCGCGCCATCTACGTGTTCGGCGCCGACCACCACGGCTACATCGCGCGCCTGAAGGCCGCCGCGCAGGGCCTGGGCCTGGACCCCGAGCGCATCGAGATCCGGCTGGTGCAGTTCGCCGTGCTGTTCCGGGGCGGGCAGAAGGTGCAGATGTCGACCCGCTCGGGCCAGTTCGTCACCCTGCGTGAGCTGCGCGAGGACGTGGGCGCGGACGCGGCGCGCTTCTTCTACGTGATGCGCGGCAACGACCAGCACCTCGATTTCGATCTCGACCTGGCCAAGAGCCAGTCCAACGACAACCCGGTCTACTATGTGCAGTACGCCCATGCCCGGGTCTGCTCGCTGTTCCGCCAGCTGGCCGAGAAGGGCTGGACCTACAACCGCAGCGCCGCCGAGGCGGCGCGCGGGCGGCTGGTCGAATCGCACGAGGTCGAGCTGCTGAACGAGCTGATGCGCTATCCCGAGGTGCTCGAAACCGCCGCGCTCAATCGTGCGCCGCAGATGCTCGCCACCTACCTGCGCGAGCTGGCCTCGGCCTTCCATACGTTCTACAACGCGCACCCGATCCTGGTGGCCGATGAAGAACTGCGCCACGCCCGCCTGGGCCTGTCGCAGGCCACCCGCCAGGTGCTGGCCAACGGCCTGAAGCTGCTCGGCGTGTCCGCACCGGAGAGCATGTGATGGCACGCCGCGGCAGGTCGCAGGCCAGACGCAGCGGTCGCAACGGCGGCGGCATCCCGGGCTGGGTCTGGCTCGGCGCCGGCCTGCTGCTCGGCCTGGCACTCGCCGTCGTCGTGCTGATGCGCGACCGCCTCGGCCCGATGTTCGACGCCCCCCGGCCCAACCCCGGCG
>JBEQAM010000285.1:0-3465 GCA_041640375.1 Rehaibacterium sp.
CATCCGCAGCTTCCGCAAGGGCATGCAGGAAGGCGACGAGGGCGAGGGCGCCGAGCCGGGCAAGCTGGGCAAGGGCCAGTCCGAGGACGCCTCGTCCGCCGACCGTCAGCGCGACGAATCCAAGCACTGAGCGCGGCCGTCGCGCGCGCATGTTCGACGTCGGCTTCACCGAGCTGCTGGTCCTGGCGCTGGTGGCCCTGCTGGTGCTGGGCCCCGAGCGGCTGCCGCGTGCGGCCAGGATGGCCGGCCTGTGGGTTCGGCGCGCCAAGGCGAGCTGGTATTCGGTGAAAGCCGAGCTGGAGCGCGAGCTGGCCGACGAGGAACTCAAGCGCAGCCTGAAGGACGCCACCCGCGAACTGCGCGAGGCCGGCGACGCGCTGCGCGACGGCCTGCGCCCGCCATCGCCCGACCAGGGCACCAGCGAGGCCGCCCCCGCGCGCGGCGACCGCGAAGACGGCGACAGGCCCGGAGCCGGCACCCCGTGAGCGCCGCCCAGGAACCGCAGGAAGAGAGCTTTCTCTCGCACCTGGTGGAGCTGCGCAGCCGGCTGATGCGCGCGGTGCTGGCGGTGCTGGCGGTGTTCCTGTTGCTGCTGCCGTTCGCGCAGAAGATCTACAGCGCGTTCGCCCAGCCGTTGCTGGCCAAGCTGCCGGCCGGCGGGCAGATCATCGCCATCGACGTGGCCAGTCCGTTCTTCGTGCCGATCAAGCTGGCCTTCGTGCTGGCGGCGATGCTGGCGATGCCGGCGGTGCTGTACCAACTGTGGGCCTTCGTCGCGCCCGGCCTGTACCGCCACGAGAAGCGGCTGGCGGTGCCGCTGCTGGTCTCGGCCACGGCGCTGTTCTACCTGGGCTGCGCCTTCGCCTGGTTCCTGGTGCTGCCGGTCGTGTTCGGCTTCCTCGCCGCGGTCACGCCCGAGGGCGTGGCGATGATGACCGACATCAGCCGCTATCTCGACTTCGTGCTGGTGATCTTCCTGGCCTTCGGCTTCAGCTTCGAGGTGCCGGTGGCGGTGGTGATCCTGGCCATGCTCGGCTGGGTCAGCGTCGAGCAGCTCAAGGCGGCGCGCCCGTACGTGATCGTCGGCGCCTTCGTGATCGCCGCCGTCATCACCCCGCCGGACGTGATCTCGCAGCTGATGCTGGCGATCCCGATGTGCCTGCTCTACGAGCTGGGCATCATGGCGGCGCGGATGCTGGCGAAAGACAAAGCGCCGGAAGCAGAAGGATGAGGCCGGAGGCGGCCCCCGAAAATCACAGTTCCGCCACCGCCTGGTCGTCCCGGCGCGCCGGCGGCGCGCCGGCATCGCCGAACACCGCCTGCCAGGCCAGCAGGTTGCCGATGGCGGTGAGCGGCAGCAGCACCGCGAACAAGGCCAACTGCACCAGCAATTGGCCGAGCTGACCCAGCGCGGCCAGCAACGTGCCCAGGATGCCGGCCAGCACCGACAGCACGATCACCAGCGCGACCAGCAACGCCACGTACAGCACCAGCGCGCCGAGGTTGCCGCCACACGCGCGCAGGCTGGCGCCCATCGCCGCCCACGGCGAGGCGCCGCCGAACATCACCTGCGGCACCGCGAAGAACACCAGCGCGTAGCCGAGCACGACCACGGCGAACACCTTGAGCAGCGCGCCGCCGAAGCTGCGGCCTTCGGCGGGCTGCACGTTCTCCGGGCTGGTGGCGCCCGAGGCGAGCTGCGAGAGCGTCTCCAGACCGAACAGGTCGACGATCACCCAGATCGACAGCAGGCCGGCGACCAGGCCCGGCAGAGCCAGCACCACCAGCGCCGGCAGCCGGTCGGGCAGGCGGAAGGCCTGGAACAGCTGCACCACCTCGAGGCGCCGGCCGGTCTGCGCCTGGCGGGCGGCGAACATCAGCCCGGCCAGCAGCGCCGGGTAGAACAGCGCCAACGCGATCGAGCCCAGCACCGGCACCAGGCCGATCAACCCGATCAGCGCACCCATCGCCGCCAGCGGGCCGGGATGCTCGCCGTACAGGCGGATCGCGCCCTTGAGCCATTCCACGCCACGCCCCGCATCGACTTTCCGGTGCTCCATGTCTTCTCCTCGCTCAACGGTGCCGCCGCGCCCGCCGCACGAAACGGCGCAGTACCTGGCGCGCCTTCGGGGCCGCGCGCACGCCCTGCAGCAGCGTACGCGGGCAATGCCCTTCCTCGGCCAGCGCCTCACGCCGGGCGTGGATATAGCCGCGCATGTGCGCGGCGCTGAATTCGGGGTGGAACTGCACACCCCAGACGTGTTCGCCGATGCGGAACGCCTGGTGCGGGTCGCGTTCGGTGCTGGCCAGCACCACCGCGCCGGCCGGTGGATCGATCACGCGCTGGCGATGGGTGAGCTGGGCATGGATCACCGCCGGCAGGCCGGCGAACAGCGGGTCGCGCGCGGCCTCGGGTTTCAGCGCGACCGGCAGCGTGCCCATCTGGCGGCCGTGCGGGTTCCAGTCCACCTTGCCGCCCAGCGCATGGGCGAGCAGCTGGTGGCCGTAGCAGATGCCGAACAGCGGCACGCCGTGGCCGGCCGCCTTCGCCAGCCATTCGGCGCTGCGCTCGCTCCAGTCGTGACGCTCGGTGACCATCGCGCCCGAGCCGCTGACCAGCACGCCGGCGAAGCCGTCGCGGCGCGGCAGCGGCTCGCCCTCGGCCACCCGGCACACCACCGCCTCGTCCGCAGGCAGCGCGGCGGCCACCCGGATCCAGTGCGCGAAGCTGCCGTGACGGCGCATCGAGGGCACCGGCCGGCCGGTCTCGAGGATCAGGAAAGGGCGGGGCATGGCTTGAAGACGGAAATCGGGAATCTCGGGAATCGGAAATCGGCCGCCGCCTGCGGCAGCTCGATCGGAAATCGGAAAAGCTTCGATACGCCTTTCCGATCGAGCGCGGCGCCGCCGCGCGACCGATTTCCGACCGGCGGCCGGCCAGCCGCTGGCCGGCCGCTATACTAGCGCGCTTTCCGCAACGCTCCCGCGAGCACGGACGACGATGGCCGCGCCGACCTTCCAGGAACTGATCCAGACCCTCAACGCCTATTGGGCCGGGCAGGGCTGCGTGCTGATCCAGCCGCTCGACCTGGAGGTCGGCGCCGGCACCTTCCATCCCGCCACCTTCCTGCGCGCGCTCGGCCCCGAGCCGTGGAACGCCGCCTACGTGCAGCCCTGCCGCCGTCCCACCGATGGCCGCTACGGCGAGAACCCCAACCGCCTGCAGCGCTACTACCAGTACCAGGTGGTGATGAAGCCCAGCCCCGACGACATCGTCGAGCGCTACTTCGGTTCCTTGCGCGCACTCGGCATCGACCCCCTGGTGCACGACCTGCGCCTGGTCGAGGACAACTGGGAGTCGCCCACGCTCGGCGCCTGGGGCCTGGGCTGGGAAGTCTGGCTCAACGGCATGGAAGTCACCCAGTTCACCTACTTCCAGCAGGCCGGTGGCCTGGAGTGCCGGCC
>JBEQAM010000286.1:0-3465 GCA_041640375.1 Rehaibacterium sp.
GGCGGCGGAAGCGCGGCAGCATGCGGCGCAGGGTGTCGTCGCGGTCCAGGTAGTGGTGCTTGAGCGCGGCGGCGGCGTGGCCCAGCGCCAGAAGCGCCAGGGTGAAGGCGAGCCAAGCGTGCATGGCGCGCCAGAATGCGCGCATCTCCGGGTCGGGGGCCACCAGTTTGGGCAGATTGAACTGACCGAACCACTGCAGCGGGAAGTTCGAGGCCGAGTTGTAGGCCCAGCCGGCCAGCGGCACGGCGATCAGCAGCGCATACATCGTCCAGTGCACGAGGGTGGCGGTCAGGTGTTGCCAGCGCGGCGTGCCCGGCAGCGGCGCCGGGGCGCCGGCATACAACCGCCACAGCAGGCGCAGCGCGACCAGGGCGAGCACGGTCAGGCCGAGCGATTTGTGCAGGGCGTAGACCTTTACCTTGGCCGGGTTGTTCGGCAGCTCGGTCATGAACAGGCCGATCCCGAGCAGGGCCAGCACCAGCAGCGCGGTCAGCCAGTGCAGGACGAGGCTCGGGCCACTCCAGCGGTCCAGGCGTCGGTGCAGGCTCATCGGTCGGTCTCCGCATCATCGGTATCGTCGAAGCCGGCATCGCGTACACGGATCGCCTCGGCCTCGATGCGCAGGTCGACACGGTTGCCGATCACGGTGGGGAAGGCGAGCAGGCCGAGTTCCTGGCGCAACAGCGCGCCGCTGGCCGAGAAGCCCGCGCTGGGGCGATGGGTCATCGGGTGGCGCTTGAGTGCGTTGAGGGTGACATCGAGCGTGATCTGCCGGCTGACGTCGCGCACGCGCAATTGGCCGGTGACGCGGGCGCGGTCGTCGCCGAGCGGCTCGACCGAGGTGGAGACGAAGTGCGCCTCGGGATGGCGCGCGGCATCGAAGAACTGGCGGCCCAGCATCTGCCGGTTCCAGTCGGCGTCGCCCATGTCCAGGCGCGCGACCGGGATGCGTGCCTCGACCCGCGCCGTGCTCCAGTCCTCCGGATCGAAACGCAGCCGGCCGGTGATGCCGGAGAAGGTGCCGATGGCCTGCGACAGGCCGGCGTGATCGATGAAGAACACGATCCGGGTGTGCACCGGATCGAGCTCGTAGTCCTGCGGCGCGCCGAGGGCCGTGGCCGGCAGCAGCGCGGCGAGCAGAACGGTCGGCAGACGAGCGATGCGCGCCATGCGGGCCTCCGTGACGATCCGCGCCGATTGTAGGCGCCCGCGGGTGAACGCCGCATGCTTGCCGGCCGAGCACGGCATTGCCAAGATCGGACGCGGTGCCGGCCGTGGCGGCATCCCGGTCCGCCGGATCAGGGCGAGCGGTTCGTCGTGGCCGATACGTGCCGGCGGCGGCAGGGAATCGCGGAGGACAGGGACATGTTGCGTCTGTGGACATCGCTGCTGGCCGGGTGCTTCGCCATCGCGGCGCAGGCGGCGGGAAGCCTGCCGGAATCACCACGCCTGCGCGGCTTCGGCGTCGCCGACGGCCTGCCGTCGCTGGCGGTGCACGCGCTCGCGCAGGACCGCGAGGGCTATCTGTGGGTGGCGACCGGCGACGGGTTGGCGCGCTACGACGGGGTGTCGTTCCGCATCTGGCGGCATACGCCGGGCGATCCCGGTGCTTTGCCCGGCAATGTGGTGCAGGCGCTGCACGTCGATGCCGACGACCGCGTCTGGGTCGGCACCGAAGGCGGCGGCCTGAGCGTCCTCGACGGTCGCCGTGCGCGCTTCGACCACTACCGCCGCGCGACCCATCCGGAACTCGGCAGCGACGACGTCTGGGCGATCGCCTCCACGCCTGATGGCGCGCTGTGGTTCGGCACCTTCGCCGGCGGCCTGCACCGGATGGATGCCGACGGTCGCATCCGTCGCTTCGTTCACGACCCGGACGATCCGGCCAGCCTGCCGGCCGACACCGTGCTGACCCTGCTGGTCGGCCCCGATGGGGCGTTGTGGGCCGGTACCACCGCCGGCGCGGCGCGCTGGCGCGGCGACGGTTTCGAGATCGTGTCGGCGGCCGAGCTCGACGGCCCGGTGGTGTTCGGCCTGTCGCCGGCCGCAGGTGGCGGGCTGTGGATCGGCAGCAACGGCGGGCTGCATCTGCGCGAGCGCGACGGCCGCATCCTCAGGCCGGCGTGGCGGGAGAAGCTGTCCGACCGTGCGGTGCAGGCGGTGATCGACGAAGCCGACGGCGCGCGCTGGATCGTCACCCAGCACGGCATCGATCGCGAGCGTGACGGCGAGGTGACGCGCGTGCCGCCGGCGGACATGGCGCTCGGCCTGCTCGGCGCCTTCGTCGATCACGAGGGCGGGTTGTGGTTCCATGCCAACGGTCGCGGGCTGATGCACCTGCCGCCGCGCTGGCGCGACTTCGCCGTGCTGCCGCGCCCGACCCAGACCGACGCGCCCGCGATCGCCCAGGTGCGTGGCATCGCCGCCAGCGCCGACGGCGGTTACTGGCTGGTCGGTACCGGCGGCGGGCTGGACCGGCTCGATTCGCGCAGCGGCCGCATCGAGCGCCTGCTCGACAGCGCGCGCGGGCTGCCCGAGCGGCGCCTGTGGAGCGTGCACGAGCGCGGCGACGGCAGCGTGTGGATCGGCCACCAGCGCGGCCTGACCCGCTACGACCCGCGCGACGGTGCGCTGCGCCACTGGCTGCACGGCGCCGCCGACGCGCCACCGGCCGGGCCGGTCGATTTGCTGGTCGAGGATGCCGACGGCCGGCTCTGGCTTTCCGCCTATGGCGGCGGCGTCCAGGCGCGTGACGCCGAAGGGCGCGTGCTGCACGACCTGCGCCCCGGCGACGGGCGCGGCATCCTGGCCGCCGACACCGAGCAACTCGCCCTGGGGCCGGACGGCCGGCTGTGGCTGGCTGGCGCCCAGGGTCTGCTTGCCTGGGACGAGGCCGGTGCGCGTTTCGTGCCGATACCGGGCGCGCCCACCGAGCGTGTGTTCGGCTTCGACCACGACGGCCATCGCGTCTGGCTGCTGCGGCTGGGGCTGCTGGAGGCCTACGACTGGAGCGACGGCGAGCTCCGGCTGGGACACCGTGTCGACGACCGCGCCGGCCTGCCGGCGGTCGAAGGCGGTGGCCTGATCCTTGGCACCGGGGCGGTCTGGATCACCACGCCGCGCGGTCTGGTGCGTTATCTCCCCGGCAGCGGCAGCGTGCGCGTGTTCGGCGTGCGCGACGGCCTGCCCAGCCAGGAATTCGGCAGCCGCCCGCCGCGGCGCGGCGCGGACGGGGTCGGCCTGGCCGGCACCCTCGACGGGCTGGTGCTGTTCGATCTGGCGGCTGCGGCCACGGCCGCGCCGCCGCGGCTGGTCATCGAGGAGGTCGAGGTGCGCCGTGGCGAGCGTGTGGTCGCGCTCGCCCACGATGCCCCGCTGCTGACGCCGGGCGATCGCGATCTGCGCATCGTCGCCCGCCTGCTGTCCTTCGTCGATCCGCCGGCGCATCGCTACCGCTACCGCCTG
>JBEQAM010000287.1:0-3459 GCA_041640375.1 Rehaibacterium sp.
CGGTCATGAAGGCCATCATCTCGGCGTGGGCGGCCGAGCAGGTTTGCGGAATCACCCGGTTGACGCCGACCGACAGCAGCCGGCCGTTGCCGTCGAACAGCGCGGCGCCGAACGGCCCGCCGCTGCCATGCTCGACGTTGCGACGCGACAGGTGGATGGCCAGCGCCACCTTGCTCTCGTCGTCGGGATGGAGGCGGCCGGGATCGACCTCCTCATGCAGCCAGGCGGGCAGGGCGAGGTGGACCTGGGCATGGAGCATGCGCTTAGTGCTCCTCGAGTTCGATGACCGGCGTGGCGAGCACGTTCTGGCAGCGTCCGGCGACGCAGGCGCAACCGGCGATGTCGGGGAAGCCGCAGATGCCGGCCATCTCCTCCTCGGCGCAGCGCGCCATCACCCGCTCGGGGAAGGTCGGGCTGTCCCTGTTGACGCAGGCCGGGTAGTAGCCGCAGCAGTTGCCGATGTTCTTCACCGCGCAGTCGCTGTCGACCTTGCATGCGTAGTCCACGTCGCCAACTTCGGCGACCGGCGCCGGAGCGTCGGCGGTCGGCGTCCCGGCGACCGGTACGCAGGCGGCGAGCAGCAGGAGCAGCAGGAACGACAGGGGCAGCAGGCGGGCGGTCATCGGGTGTCTCCGGTCCGGGCGCTGGCGGGTAGGCGACGCCGACAGCGTACCTGAATCAGCCCTTGCCGCCCTGCTTGGCCCAGGTGTCGCGCAGGGTCACCGTGCGGTTGAACACCGGCCGGCCCGGCGCGTGGTCGTGGCGGTCGGCGACGAAGTAGCCCAGGCGCTCGAACTGGAAGCGTGTCTCCGCTTCGACGTTGGCCGCGGCCGGCTCCACCCAGCCCTGCGTGATGCGGATCGAGTCGGGGTTGAGGTGGTCGCGGTAGGTCTTGCCTGCCGTCTCGTCGTCCGGGTCGGGCACGGCGAACAGGCGGTCGTAGAGGCGCACTTCGGCGGCCACGGCATGGCGCGCCGACACCCAGTGGATGGTGCCCTTCACCTTGCGGTCGGCGCCGGCCATGCCGGGACGGCTGTCGGGGTCGAGCGTGCCGCGCAGTTCGACGATGCGCTCGCCGTCCTTCACCACCTCGTCGCAGCGCACGATGCCCACGCCGCGCAGCCGCACCTCGCCGCCGGGGACCAGGCGATGGAAACCCTTGGGCGGCACCTCCATGAAGTCCTCGCGCTCGATCCACAGCTCGCGCGAAAACGGCACGCGGCGGCTGCCGAAGGATTCGTCCTTGGGGTGGTTCGGGAAGGTCAGCGACTCCTCGTGCGCCTCCGGCAGGTTGGTCAGCACCAGTTTCACTGGGTCGATCACCGCCATGCGTCGCGGTGCGCTGGCGTCCAGATCCTCGCGCACGCAGCCTTCCAGCACCGAGAAGTCGATCAGCGAGTTCTGCTTGCTGATGCCGATGCGGTCGGCAAACAGGCGAATCGAGGCCGGGGTCAGGCCGCGCCGGCGCAGGCCGCAGATGGTGGGCATGCGCGGATCGTCCCAGCCGGCGACCAGCCCCTCGGTCACCAGCGCCATCAGCTTGCGCTTGCTCATCACCGTGTAGTTGATGTTCAGGCGCGAGAATTCGATCTGGCGTGGCTTGGCGGCTTCGTTCGGCAGCCCTCTGTCGAGCAGCGGCCGCAGCAGCTCGGGATGGTTGACGAGGTCGACCTTGTCCACGCACCAGTCGTACAGCGGGCGGTGGTCCTCGAACTCCAGCGTGCACAGCGAGTGGGTGATGCCCTCGATGGCGTCCGAGAGCGAATGGGCGAAGTCGTACATCGGGTAGATGCACCAGGCGTCGCCGGTGTTCTGGTGCGGCACCTTCTTGATCCGGTACAGGGCCGGGTCGCGCAGGTTGATGTTGCCGCTGGCCATGTCGATCTTCGCCCGCAGCGTGCGGCTGCCGTCGGCGAACTCGCCGGCGCGCATACGGCGGAACAGGTCGAGGTTCTCCTCGACGCTGCGCTCGCGGTACGGCGAGTTGCGGCCCGGGGCGGTCAACGTGCCGCGGTACTCGCGCACCTGTTCGGGCGTCAGGTCGCAGACGAAGGCGTGGCCGTCGCGGATGAGCTTCTCGGCGGCCAGATAGAACACCTCGAAGTAGTCCGAGGCGTGGCGCAGGGCGTGCCATTCGAAGCCCAGCCAGCGCACGTCCTCCTGGATCGAGGCGACGTATTCGGGGTCTTCCCTGGCCGGGTTGGTGTCGTCGAAGCGCAGGTTGCACCAGCCGCCGAACTCGGCGGCGATGCCGAAATTCAGGCAGATCGACTTGGCGTGGCCGATGTGCAGGTAGCCGTTGGGTTCGGGCGGGAAGCGGGTGCGGATGGCGGTGTGCTTGCCGCGGGCCAGGTCGTCGCGGACGATCTGGCGGATGAAGTCGTTCTTCTCGACGGTCGGGGCGGAGACGCTCATGGGCCGTGGTGCGCGCTGAAAACGTGCAGTTTAGCCGGTCGACGGGACGTAGCGGGTCCCGCGCTCACCGGCGCGACGCCTCGCGCGGCAGCTCCAACAGGTAATAGGGCAGGTCCATCACCGGCGCCTGCGCGCCGAGCCGGGTCAGGGCAGCGGAGATCTGACCGCGGTGATGGGTGGCGTGGTTGAAGACATGGGCGATGGCGCTGGCCCTGGGCAGCGTGAAGGCATCGCCCTGCAGGTTGCGATACGCCAAGTCGGCGGCGAGCCCGGCGGCGTCCAGGGCGTCGACATGGCCCTGCCAGCGGCCGGCGTAGTCGAGCAGGGCCGCGCGCAGGGCGTCGCGGTCGGCGTGCAGCACCTGGTCGAGGCTGTGGATGGTCCGGGGCGCGTCGTCCAGCCGCTCGCGCCAGAGGTGTTCGACCACCAGCAGGTGGTTGAGGGTGCCGTGGATGCCGCGGAAGAACAGCCCGGTGTCGGCGAAGTAGTCGGCCTCGGCCAGTTTGTCGACTTCGGCGTAGAGGCGGCGGTAGGCCCACAGGTGGTAGCCGGCCATCAGCCGGAGGTGGCGGTGCAGGTCCATGGCGGCTCCGTGGCGGACGGGAAGGCGTATGCTGCGACGGGACGGCCGGCGGAGGAAGTGGCGATGCGTGTGGTCTACGAGGCGGAGAACCTGATCGACGCACATCTGGTCCGCGGCGCGCTCGAAGAGGCTGGCATCCCGGCCTGGGTACGCGGGGAGTTCCTCCCCGGGGCGATGGGGGAGTTGCCGGTCGGCGGCCTGGTCGCCGTCTGCGTGCCGGCCTCGCGCTGGCCCGAGGCCAGTGCCCTGCTGCCGGCGCTGTTGCCCCGGTCCGGCCCAACCCAGACGCGGGACGAGGTGGACGAAGGGGTCGCGGATCAGGACGGCGGGTGGGATACGGCCTGAGCGGGTGATGCCGCTGCGCCCTGTGGTCGTGGCAGGGCCGGCCGGTCCGGCGTCGGTCCGGCAGCCGTCTCGCGGCGGCCGTCCTGACCGCTCTTGCAAGTTGCACTTTCGCCGTC
>JBEQAM010000288.1:0-3455 GCA_041640375.1 Rehaibacterium sp.
TCCCCTTCCCTCCCCGCGCCCGTCCCGGGACGGGCGCATTCCTGCCGTCCACGAGTAAGGAGATCTGTCATGCGGATCGAGATCAGCGGCCACCAGATCGACGTGACCCCCGCCCTGCACGACTACGTCAAGAACAAGCTGGAGCGCCCCGACCGCCACTTCGACCATCACCTGGACGTGCGCGTGATCCTCTCGGTGAACAAACTGGAGCACAAGGCCGAGGCGACCCTGAACACCGCCGGCAAGACCCTGTTCGCCGATGCCGTCGCCGAGGACATGTACGCCGCCATCGACCTGCTGGCCGACAAGCTCGACCGCCTGCTGATCAAGCAGAAGGAAAAGATGACCGACCACCACCGCGGCCTCGACGCCGCACGTTCGGGCAGCTTCGGCTGAACCCCGTCCACGCCATGCACCTGCTCGACCTGCTGAGCCCCGCGCGCGTCAGCGCCGGGGTCCACGCCACCAGCAAGAAACGGCTGCTGGAATCGCTGGCCCGCCTGCTCACCGACAACCAGGACGGCGCGCTCGACGCCGCCATCTTCGACAGCCTGTGCGCGCGCGAACGACTGGGCTCGACCGCCCTGGGTCACGGCGTGGCGATCCCGCACGGTCGCACCGCCGGGCTGGCCACGGCGACCGGCGCCTTCATCCGCCTGGCCGAGCCGATCGACTTCGGCGCGCCCGATGGCCAGCCGGTCGATCTGGTCTTCGCGTTGGCGGTGCCCGAGCACTTCACCCACCAGCACCTGCTGCTGCTCTCGCAGCTGGCCGAGATGTTCGGCGACGCGGCTTTCCGCGAACGCCTGCGCGCCGCCAAGGACTCGAGCGCGCTGTACCGCCTGCTCTCCGACTGGCAAAGCGCCCACGCGGCCTAGAACGGGCATGGCCTCCCAGATCGCCGCCCGCGAACTGTTCGACCAGCTGCAGGCACGGCTGGAACTGCGCTGGACCGCTGGCCAGGCCGGCGAGTCGCGCCTGCTCGAATCCGGCGAGCACCTCTCGCGCCGGCCCTCGCTGGCCGGCTACCTGAACATCATCTACCCGAACAAGGTGCAGATCCTGGGCAGCGAAGAGCTGGCCTGGCTGGACGCCCTGGACGCGCGCCAGCGCTGGGAAACGCTGCAGAAGATCGTCAATTTCCGTCCACTGGCGCTGGTCATCAGCAAGGACCAGGCCTGCCCGCCGGACCTGCGCGACGCCTGCGAGGAGTCCCAGACCCCGCTGTGGATCTCGCCGCGCCGCGGCCACGAGCTGCTCACCCTGATCCAGTACCACCTGGCCCGCGCGCTGGCGCCGCGGATCACGCTGCACGGCGTGTTCATGGAGGTGTACTCGATCGGGGTGCTGATCACCGGCGAGAGCGGCGCCGGCAAGAGCGAGCTGGCACTGGAGCTGATCACCCGCGGCCACCGGCTGGTGGCCGACGACGCGCCCGAGTTCACCCAGATCGCCCCGGACGTGCTCGACGGCACCTGCCCGGAACTGCTGCAGGACCTGCTGGAGGTGCGCGGCCTGGGCATCCTCAACATCCGCCAGATGTTCGGCCACACCGCCATCAAACGGAACAAATACCTGCGCCTGATCGTCCACCTCAAGCCGGTCGGTGACCCCGACCCCAGCGGCATCGACCGCCTGCTCGGCGATCTGGGCCTGCGCCGCGTGCTCGACCTGGACGTGCCCACCATCACCCTGCCGGTCGCCCCCGGCCGCAACCTCGCCGTGCTCCTGGAAGCCGCCGTGCGCCTGCACCTGCTGCGCGCCAAGGGCATCGACCCGGCGCAGGCCTTCCTCGCCCGCCATAGCCAGCAGCTGCAGAACGACGTCTCGCCATGGTGACCGACAGCGCACCGTCCCGCCCCAGTCTGGTCGTCATCAGCGGCCTGTCCGGCTCCGGCAAGTCGGTGGCGCTGAACACGCTCGAAGACCTCGACTACAACTGCGTGGACAACCTGCCCGCCGAGCTGCTGCCGGCCTTCGTCGAGAGCGTCACCCGCAACGGCGAGGCACACCCGCGGCTGGCGGTCGGCATCGACGTGCGCAACCGCGGCGTCGACCTCTCGCAGCTCCCCGAGTGGCTCTCGGCGGTCGGTGCGCTCGGCGTGGACTACACCCTGGTCTACTTCGACACCCGCGACGAGATCCTGCTCAAGCGCTACTCGGAGACGCGCCGCCGCCACCCGCTCAGTCACACCGGCCTGGCCCTGGCCGATGCCATCGTGCTGGAGCGGCAGGTGCTGCGCCCGGTGCGCGCCATCGCCGACCACGTCATCGACACCAGCGAGCTCAACGTCCACCAGCTGCGCCGACGGGTGATCGTCCAGCTCGGCGCCGGCCAGCAGCCCGGCCTGTCGCTGCTGTTCGAATCCTTCGCCTACAAGCGTGGCCTGCCGGCCGACGCCGACTTCGTGTTCGACGCCCGCTGCCTGCCCAACCCGCACTGGGACAGCCGCCTGCGCCCGCTGTCCGGCCGCGACGCCGCCGTGCGCGAGCATCTGGAGGCGCAGCCCGAGGTGCGCGAGTTCGTCCAGCAGGTCGCCGCCTTTCTCGACGCCTGGCTGCCGCGCCTGGAAGACGGCACCCGCAGCTACGTCACCATCGCCTTCGGCTGCACCGGCGGCCGCCACCGCTCGGTCTTCCTCGCCGAACGTCGGGCGCGACCCTGCCGCGAGCAGGGGCGCGAGGACGTGCTCACCTTCCATCGCGAGCTGGAATAAGGGCCGGGCCCCGGGGCCCGATCGAGCACCGGAATGGCCCCACGCGCGCCCCCGACGGCGCGACTCACCCCTGCTCGATGAGCGGCGGCAACGGGCAGTGCAGCACGGCGCACACGGTGCGCAGCAGCTCGGCTTCCTCGACCGTCACCTGGCCGTCGTGGCTGATCGCCGCCACCAATGCCTCCACCAGCAGCGCCTTGGCCGGCGGCTGCAGCTCGTCCAGCAGCGGCCAGTCCCGATCCAGCGCCTGCACGCCCGCCTCCGGCGGCGCGTAGGGGAGGTGCTGGTGCGGCAGCACCCGGTCGAGCGCGGCGTGGTAGGCGCGTCGCGCCTGCGCCGGATCGGCGTGACCGACCTGCGCCATCACCGCCAGCAGGCGGGCGACCGCATCGCGTGCCTGCGTCAGCTTGCGCCGCCCCGGGCGCCAATGCCGTGCCGGGTCCAGGGCCTCGTGCACCTGGCTGCGCAGCAGCAGGCCGAGGCAGTACTCGAACAGGCTCAGCTTGCCGTCGGCATGCGCCAGCGCGTAGACGCTGTCGGCGAAACCCTCCAGCACCGGCCGCGGCTGCCGGCGCAGCGCCGGGAAGGCCAGCTCGGCCAACGGCAGTCGCAGCATCGGATGCAGCCGGGCTGCATCCTGCGCCACCGCCCGCGCCGCGTCCGCCACCGCCCTGCCGTGCCTGGCCACCAGCTCGCCGTGCTGGCGCTGCGCGATGAACGCATCGCGCGAGAACAACA
>JBEQAM010000289.1:0-3448 GCA_041640375.1 Rehaibacterium sp.
AGATCGGCCTCGCTGCGGGCGATCAGCTGGCGCTCGGCCAGTTCCCGCTTGCGGTGGTAATCGGCCTCGGCGTTGCGCAGGCTGGCCCGCGCCTCCTCGAGCGAGGCGCGGGCACTGGCCAGGTCGGCGCGCACCTGGGTCAGCCGCGCCTGGAAGGTGGCCGGGTCGATGCGGGCAATCACCTGGCCCTGCTGGACACGGTCATTGAAGTCGGCGTGCACGCTGAGGATCTGCCCGGACACCTGCGAACCGATGTCGACCGTCGACAACGCACGCAGGCTGCCGGTGGCCGAAATCGACACCCGCACCGCGCCGCGCTCGACCTCGGCGGTGCGCCAGGCCCCCGGCGGATTGGCGCCGCGCCCCTGCCAATACCAGCCCGTGGCGGCCACGCCGATGACGGCGAGCGCGAGCCACGGCCAACGGCGACGGAGAAACGAGGGCGGCGGGCGGCGGGTGGGGCTGGTCATGCGCGGCATGTCTCCGTGGTGTGGGGGCGGGATGGCGTTCGGCGCTCGCCGGTCGAACGGCCGGACTTGTCTCAACGATGCACGAACGGGAAATCCGTCGCGGCAGCTCGTTGCGGGCCGGGGGGCTCGCCGACATCACGCGCGCAGCGGCCGTGCGGCGGGGAAGCGGATGCGTGCGCGGGTGCCGCGGCCGGGTGCGCTCTCCAGCGTCACCGGCCAGCCGAAACGCTCCGACAGCCGGCGGACGATCGACAGCCCGATGCCGTGGCCACCGCGTCGGCCGTCGCCGCCGCGGTAGAACGGCTCGAAGGCGCGACGCAGCTCCTCCTCGCTCATGCCGATGCCGGTGTCCTCGATCTCCACGCTGTCGTCCAGCACGCGCACGGTGACCTCCCCCCGATCGGTGTATTTGCAGGCGTTGCGCAGCAGATTGCCGAACAGCACGGCGAACACCCGCGCCGGCGCACGCAGGGCGAACGCGGCCGACTCCTCGATGCGCAGCTCGATCGGCTTGTGCCCGATCAGCGGACGCGCCTTCTCGACCTCGTCGCGGATCACTTCGTTGACCACGAAATCCTCGTCCGGCAGACCGACATCACCCTCGCGGGCGAG
Organism: Rehaibacterium sp.; assembly: GCA_041640375.1. Taxonomy (GTDB): domain Bacteria; phylum Pseudomonadota; class Gammaproteobacteria; order Xanthomonadales; family Xanthomonadaceae; genus Rehaibacterium. The sequence continues at coordinate 1,083 of JBEQAM010000289.1, forward strand.
GATCAGGAAGGCCTCGATCAGCGCCTCCATGTCGCTCACGGCAGCCTGGATGCGACGCACCGAGCGCTGCGCGCTCTCGGGCAGACCTTCGACCGTCTGCAGCAGGTCGCCGGCCATACGGATCACGGTGATCGGCGTGCGCAGCTCGTGACTGGCATCGCGGGTGAAGTTGCGCTCGCGCTCGACGAAGCTCTCCAGGCGGGTGGCGAAGTCGTGCAGCGAGGAGGCCAGCAGCAGCGTCTCGCCTTCCACGTCGACGGGCAGCGCGGCCGGGTCGAGCGAGGTAGTGTCCGGCCGTTTCGGATCCCAGTGCCTGACGATGTTCGACAGCCAGATGATCGGCGAGACCGCGCGCTTGGACATGCGGTAGGTGACCCAGGCGATCACGTAGATCACCAGCAGCACCAGCACCAGCGGCACCACACCGAACCAGAACGCCAGCGCATCGACCTGGGTCTGCTTGAACACCAGGTACAGGCGCCCGCCCGGCCCGTCCTCGACATGCACCAGCGCACCGCCCTGCGAGCGCGGCAGGCTGTGGTAGCCGGGCGGCAGCGGGCGCAGGTCGGCGGGAACGTGGCCGTCGTCCCCGCCCGGCGGCACCAGATAGCCCTTCATGTTGTAGGTGTCGGGCAGATCGATGCCGGGATCGGCCGCATAGCGCTCCCAGAAGTGCGCCGCCTCGTCCTCCAGGGCGCGGTCGATCAGCACGTGCTTGAGCACCGCCGAAGCGCCGTAGACACCGAGGATGGTCGCGAAGCTGATTGCCGCCACCTGCAGGATGAAGGCGACCCAGATCTTGCGGCGCAGGCCGTTGCGTTCGTTGGTCATGGCGGGCCTGGCGCGCGATCCGGCGGCGGGGGCGGCTTGGCGACGGCTCACGCGCTGGGCGGCGCGTCCAGATCGGCGATACGGTAGCCCGCACTCTGCACGGTGTGCAGCAGTTCCTTGCCGAACGGCTTGTCGATCGCCTTGCGCAGGTTGTACAGGTGGCTGCGCAGGGTATCCGAATCGGGCAGCGCGTCGCCCCAGATCTCGCGCTCGATGTCGCGCCGGCTGACCACCCGCGGCGACTCGCGCATCAGGATCGACAGCAGGCGCAGCCCGATCGGCGACAGGGTGATCTCCCGGCCGGCGCGGGTCACCCGCAGACTGGCGGTGTCGAACACCAGATCGGCCACCTTCAGCACCTCGGCGCTGACCTGACGGCGCTCGCGGCGGATCAGCGCGCGCAGGCGGGCTTCCAGCTCCTGGATGGCGAAGGGCTTGACCAGGTAGTCGTCGGCGCCGGCGTCCAGCCCGGTGACCTTGTCGTCGAGGGTGTCGCGGGCGGTGAGCATCAGCACCGGCGTGGATTTCTTGGCGTCGTGGCGCAGCCGCCGGCAAACCTCCACGCCGTCCAGCCGCGGCAGCATCAGGTCCAGGATGATGGCGTCGTAGCTGTTGTCCACCGCCAGCCGGTAGCCGTCGAGGCCGTCGGCGGCGTAGTCGACGCCGAAGCCGCGGCCTTCCAGGTATTCGCTGACCATCTCGGCGATGTTGCGGTTGTCCTCGACCAGCAGGACCAGCCCGGCGGGTTCTTCACGTGCACGCATGGAGTGTCCTCTCTATGCCGATCTATGCCGAAGGGAGGTTTTCAGCTTTGTGAAGAGTAGACCCGGGGCGCGGTGAGTACGACGTGAAATCGCAGCCGGCGGCAGACGCCGGTCAGAGCAACGGCCGCAGCAGCGGCCAGACGTTCTCCAGCACCCGGGGTTGCGCCTCGGCGCGGGGATGGATGCCGTCGGCCTGCATCAGTGTCGGGTCCAGCGCGATGCCCTCGAGCAGGAACGGCAGCAAGGGCACGCCGTGTTCGACGGCCAGTTCCGCGAAAACCGCGCGCAGCCGCTCGCGGTAGGCCGGACCGTAGTTCGGCGGGATGTCGATGCCGAGCAGCAGCACCTTCGCCCCGGCTTCACGACTCAATGCGATCATCCGGTCGAGGTTGGCGCGCACTTGGGCCGGCGGCAGCCCGCGCAGGCCGTCGTTGCCGCCGAGCGCGATCACCACCACGCCGGGACGGTGTGTCTCCAGCAGCGCCGGCAGCCGGCTCAGGCCACCGGCGGTAGTCTCGCCGCTGATGCTGGCATTGATGACCTCCGGCGCTGCCGCCATCTCCTGCTTGAGGCGATCCTGCAGCAGCGCCACCCAGCCGGCCTCGGCCGGCATGTTGTGAGCGGCGCTCAGGCTGTCGCCCAGCACCAGCACGGGCCGCGCCAGCGCCGCGCCCGCCAGGCACACGAACAGGAACAGCGCACGGATGAAGACGGAAGACAATGCAGTCATACGCGCCAGACAGGTCGGCAAGTCGGTGATGGGGCCCGAGG
>JBEQAM010000290.1:0-3440 GCA_041640375.1 Rehaibacterium sp.
GGTGGGGTTGGGGCGACGGTCCGGCGAGGAGAGCAGGTCGCCGGTGCGGTCGCGATTGATGCCCAGCGAGCTGTACTTGCCATCCGAGCGCGAGAAGGTGGTGTCGAAGTTCCAGGTCCAGCTGCTTTCGCTGCCGAAGTCACCGCGGAAGCTGGAGGACAGGTAGTAGAAGTCGACGTCGATGTTCTGGTCCGAGCGGAACGGCATGATCGGCCGGGCCAGGCCATTGAAGCCGTAAGGCCGGGCGTCGACCACCGGGAAGAACTGGCGGAAGCGCCGCGAGCGGGTTTCGCGGCCGGTGTAGAGGAACTGACCGCTCCAGTCGAAGCGGTCGAAGCTGAAGTCCGCCGCGGTGAATACGCTCAGGCGCTCCTGCGCGGAGAAGATGTGCGCCGCGTTCTGGAAGTCGAGGTAGAACTGCTGCTCGTAGAAGGCCGGGGTGCCCGCCGCCGGGTTGGCGTTGACCACGCGGACCAGCCGGTAGCCCGGAATCGGGCCCTGCTGCACGCCATCGGGCGAGGGCCCGTAGCGGCGGTTGGCGGCCGGCAGGGTCAGGTCGTCGACGGCATTGATGATGCCGAAGTTGATGCAGCCCTCGTTGGGCGTGCCGCGGGTGATCGAGCGGTCCTCGAAGGGCAGGAGGTTGCCGTTGGCGTCGCGCACCAGGTCATAGTTGCAGCGGAAGAAGTCGCGGTCGCCGACCTTCAGCGGTTGCATCTGGTAGTACTGGAAGGCGGCGACGACACTGCCGTTGTCGAAGTTCCAGCCGGTGGCGCCGGAGATGTTGAAACGGGAGCCGCCGCTCTCGAAGGGCAGGTTGGCGTCGACGTTGATCTCGGGGCGGTCGATGGTCTTGCGGGTGATCAGGTTGACCACGCCGGCCACCGCGTCCGAGCCGTAGATCGAGCCGCCGCCGTCCTTCAGGATCTCGGCGCGCTGCAGGATGATGCTGGGGATGACGTTCAGGTCGAAGGCGCCGACCTGGCCGCGGGTGCCGGCCGGGCCGGGGCGGCGGCCGTCCAGCAGCACCAGGGTGCGGTTCGCGCCCAGGCCGCGCAGCGCGAGGGTCTGCACGCCGTTGCCGCCCTCGATGACGAAGCCGGAGAACTGGTTGCTGATCTGGGTGGAGCCCGAGGCCACGTTGGTGGTCTGCAGGATGGTCGTGGTGTCCAGCTGGCCGACCGTGGTGCTGGTGTCGGCGGTGATGATCTGGACCGGCGAGACCGAGTCGAAGCCGAACCGGCTGATCAGCGAGCCGGTGACGGTGATCTTGTCGAGGGTCTGGGCCTCTTCTTTCTTCTCTTCCTGGGTTTCTTCCTGATCTGCCTGCGCCGCGTTCTGGGCGAACACGGCCGGCGCGAGCGGCAGGGCGATGGCGAGGGCAAGCGCCTGCGCCAGCGCGCTGCGACGGAGCACGACTTGATCGTTCATGTGTGGGCTATCCCTTGTGGATGAGGCAGGTCACCAGCTGGCGTCCCAGGACGTCCGGTCGCGACCTGAACGGGAGAATAACAACGGTTTAACGATATCGCCACAATCGGCAGCGGCCAGTTCTGCCGCCCCGGCGGCGTGGCTCCCGGCCCCGATGGCAGGGGCGACATCGGCTAGACTCATGCCCCCCGTTCAGGAAGCGATTGGACGTGACCGAGCCAGTAACGCCAGCAGTACGTATCCGCCAGGTCCTGGCCGCGCTGGAGGATCCCCACACCGGCCAGGCGCTGGGGGAATCGGCCGTGCGCGGGGTCGGCATCGACGGTGACCGCGTCGCGGTCGAAATCCAGCTCGGCTATCCGGCCGCCGGCTGGCATGCCGCGTTGGCGGCGCAGGCCAAGGCCGCCGTCGAGGCGTTGCCGGGTGTGGCGCTGGCCACGGTGCAGGTCGGCTCGCGGGTGCACGCGCACAAGGTGCAGAAGGATCTGAGCCCGCTGCCGGAGGTGAAGAACATCATCGCCGTGGCCTCGGGCAAGGGGGGCGTCGGCAAGTCCACCACGGCGGTCAACCTGGCGCTGGCGCTGCAGGCGGAAGGGGCGCGGGTCGGCATCCTCGACGCCGACATCTACGGCCCCAGTATTCCGACGATGCTCGGGCTGGAAGGCCGCCCGGACAGCCCGGACGGCAAGACCATTCTCCCCAAGCTCGGCCACGGGCTGCAGGCGATGTCGATCGGCCTGATGGTGGGCGAGGACACCGCCATGATCTGGCGCGGTCCGATGGTCACCCAGGCGCTGCAGCAGTTGCTGACCCAGACCCGCTGGGAGGGTCTGGACTACCTCGTCATCGACCTGCCGCCGGGCACCGGCGACATCCAGCTCACCCTGGCACAGCGGGTGCCGGTGTCGGGCGCGGTGATCGTCACCACGCCGCAGGACATCGCCCTGCTCGACGCCAAGAAGGGCCTGAAGATGTTCGAGAAGGTCGAGGTGCCGGTGTTGGGCATCGTCGAGAACATGGCCGTGCACGTATGTCCGAACTGTGGCCACGCCGAGCACGTGTTCGGCGCCGGTGGTGGCGAGCGCATGGCCGCGCAGTACGGCGTGCCGCTGCTTGGCTCGTTGCCGCTGGACATCCGCATCCGCGAACAGGCCGATGGCGGCGCGCCCAGCGTGGTGGCCGAGCCGGATTCGGCCGTCGCGCAGTCCTACCGCGAGATCGCCCGCCGCACCGCCGCCCGGCTGTCGCTGCAGGCGAAGAACAAGCAGATCGGGTTTCCGAGCATCGTCATCCAGAACACCTGAGAGCGCAGACAGCGAGCCGGTAGCCGGTAACCGGAAAAACGGTGCGCGCTCTCGCCCGTTCCCCGAGTTCCGCTCTGGCCTCCCGTACCCGCACAGCACACCCAAGCGACCGCCCATGACCATCAAAAGCGACAAATGGATCCGCCGCATGGCCGAACAGCACGGCATGATCGAGCCGTTCCAAGCCGGCCAGGTCAAGTGCGCCGCCGACGGCCACCGCATCGTCAGCTACGGCACCTCCAGTTACGGCTACGACGTGCGCTGCGCGCGCGAGTTCAAGGTGTTCACCAACATCAACTCGACCATCGTCGACCCCAAGGCGTTCGATCCGAACAGCTTCGTCGACGTCGAATCGGACGTGTGCATCATCCCGCCCAACTCGTTCGCGCTGGCGCGTACGGTGGAATACTTCCGCATCCCGCGCGACGTGCTGGTGGTGTGCCTGGGCAAGAGCACCTACGCCCGCTGCGGCATCATCGTCAACGTGACGCCGCTGGAGCCGGAGTGGGAGGGGCACGTGACGCTGGAGTTCTCCAACACCACGCCGCTGCCGGCCAAGATCTATGCCGGTGAAGGCGTGGCGCAGATGCTGTTCTTCCAGTCCGACGAGGTCTGCGAGACCAGCTACCGCGATCGCGGCGGCAAGTACCAGGGCCAGACCGGCGTCACGCTGCCCAGGACCTGACGCATCTTTGGCAGGTGTAG
>JBEQAM010000291.1:0-3428 GCA_041640375.1 Rehaibacterium sp.
GTCACTTCGAGCCGGGGCGCGACGTCGGCGCGGCCGACGTCGACCGGGGCGGTGGTGGTGGTGGTGACGGTCATGGCGACTTCCTGCGGTGTCGCACGCGGCGCGGCCCGTCCCTCGCAGGGCCGCGGACACGGGAACACGGCAGGATGCGGACGCGCAGGCGGCGCGCGGCATCCGGTCGCGCCCCCGCGGGCGCCGGCGCTTTCGGGGAGGAAAGGGACGGACGCAGGCCGGCCGCGAACGGGCAGGCATCGCATCCGGCCGCCTTTCCCGCGAAAGGTCCTTGAGCCGGGACCGCGCGTTCGTGCGGCGCGCGGCTGTTGGCAGGTCTTCGGGCTCAGGGACGCGAGGCGGTCGCCTCACCTACTGGCCGGGCTTCCCAGGATCCAGGATCCCAGTGCCATCGACGGCTTTCGTTTCCCAATACCGCTGCGGGGCAGCGCCGGAGTCGCACCGGCTTCCCTTTCAATCCCGGCCGGTGGATGACCGGGAACCAACAGGACACAACTTATCGGGGTGAGATCGGGTGGTCAACACGAGATGTTGGGGATGCCCCGCGCCGGCCGCCCCCCCTACCTTCGGCCGCGGCGCGCTGTCTAGAATGCGCCATGCCCTTCAAGGACCACTTCTCCGGTCACTCCAGCGCCTATGCCGCGGCGCGGCCGAGTTATCCGGAGGAGCTGTTCGCCTGGCTGGCGGCGCAATGCCGCGCCCACGCCCTGGCCTGGGATGCCGGCTGCGGCAACGGCCAGGCCGCGGTCGCGCTGGCCGCGCATTTCACCCGCGTCCATGCCACCGACCCCAGCGCCGCGCAGATCGCCGCCGCCACCGCCCATCCGCGGGTCGAATACCGCGCCGAGGCTGCCGAAGACTGTTCGCTGCCCGATGCCTGCGTCGACCTGGTGACGGTGGCGCAGGCGCTGCACTGGTTCGATCTGGATCGCTTCTACCCGCAGGTGCGCCGGGTGCTGAAGCCGGGCGGGGTGATCGCTGCCTGGACCTACGGTCTGTCGAGCGTGTCGCCGGGGGTGGACGCGGTCTTCCACAAGCTCTACGAGGACCGGCTGGGGCCGTACTGGCCGGCCGACCGCCGCCACGTCGAGACCGGCTACCGCGACCTGCCGTTCCCGTTCGCGCCGCTGCCGGCGCCGCCCGCCTTCGAGATGGTCTGCCTGTGGACGCTGCGCCAGTACCTGGCCTACCTGCGCACCTGGTCGGCCAGCCAGCGCCACCTGCAGGCCACCGGCTTCGACGCCGTGGACGCGGTGGCCGCCGAGATGGCCGAGGCTTGGGGCGACCCGCAGCAGCGGCGCCGGGTGCACTGGCCGCTGGCGATCCGCGCCGGGCGGGTGGGGTGAGGGCGGGGACCGGGAAAGCATCCAGGCCCCCCTGGGCGAAAGCGGAAAGCGAGGGCCGGGCCGACTGTCCCCCTGACGCAACGCTGTGTGTGTCGTCCATCCGTTTCATCGGCAGGGCGAGGGCGCGACAATGGTCTCCGCGGTCCGCCGCTCCCTCCCCCGCTCCGGTGTCCTCCCCTGACACCACGCGGACCGCCCAACGCCCCGGCTTCCCCCAGCCGGGGCGTTTTCTTTTCGCCTGGCGGGCGGTGTCGGCGGGCCGTCAGTTGCCGCGCGGCTTGGCGCGATGGGTGGCGGTGGCCGTCCACGGGTCGTCCGGCCACGGATGCCTGGGGTAGCGGCCCTTCATTTCCTTCTTCACTTCCGGGTAGGTGCGCTCCCAGAAGCCCTTGAGGTCCTGGGTCACCTGCAGCGGGCGGCCGGCAGGCGAGAGCAGGTGCAGGGTGAGCGGCACGCGGCCGTCGGCGATGCGCGGGGTGTCGGCCAGGCCGAACAGCTCCTGCAGCTTGACCGCCAGCACCGGCGCTTGGCCGTGGCGGTAGTCGATCGGGCGCGCCATGCCCGAGGGCACCGTGATCCGCACCGGCGCGAGCTGGTCGATGCGCTGGCGCAGGGTCCAGTCGATGCCGGACTTGAGCGCCTCGGCGAGTGCGTCCGCGTCGAGCGCGTCGAGCCGGGTCTTGCCGGCCAGGGCCGGCTTGAGCCAGTCGTCGAGCGTGGCCAGCAAGGCCTCGTCGGAGAGATCGGGCAGACCGAGCTCGGGCAGCCATTCGCGCAGGCAGCGCACGCGCTCGCGCCACTGTGCCAGCGACTGGCTCCACGGCAGCGCGTCGAGGCCGAGCTGGCGCACGGCATCGACCAGGGCGTCGGCGTAGCGCGCCGGGTCGGGCCGCGCCAGCGGCCGGGTTTCGAGCACGATGCGGTCGAAGCGGCGCTCGCGCACGGCCGCGATGCCGCGCCGCTGCGCGTCCCAGATCACCCGGTCCTCCTCGACCAAGCGGTTCGGGAAGTCGCGTTCCAGGCGCGCCTGGTCGAACGGCGCGGCGCGCAGGATCAGGCTGTCGCGCTCCTCGAAACGCAACTGGCTGGCGACCAGCCACGGCTCGCCGTACAGGGCGCTGTCGTCGAACAGCCGCGCGCTGCGGCCGTTGGCGAGCTGGTAGCGGCGCGGATCGGCCGGATGCTGGCGGGCGATGCGATCGGGGAAGGCGTGCAGCAGCAGGTCGCCAAGCCGGTGCGCGGGCGCCTCGGCCGGCGGCGGCGTATCGATGCCCAGGCGGCGGCGCCACTGCTTCGCCGCCTGGTCGATGGCAGCCAGCGCGCCACGGCTCGCCTCCGCCGGCACGCGGCCGGCACGGAACGCGGCCAGCGCCTGCCAGCGCGATGCCCAGTCGTCGCGGCGGCCGCCGCGCAGCGGGTCGCGCGCCTCGACCAGGGCGGCGAGATCGCAGGCCAGGGCGCGCTCGACGGCGTCCTCGGGCGCCAGCAGCATCGCCGCCAGCCGGGGGTGAGTGCCGAGCGCGAGCAGACGGCGGCCGAAGGCGGTGATCGCCGTGCCGTCGAGTGCGCCCAGGCGCTGCAGCAGTTCGCGCGCCGAGGCCAGCGCACCGGGCGGCGGCGGGTCGACGAAGCGCAGGTCGGCCTCGCCCCAGGCGGCCAGCTCCAGCGCCAGCGCGGCCAGTTCGACCTGATGGATCTCGGCGCGCCGCGCCGGCTCCAGCCGCTGCGATTCCGGCCACAGCCGATAGCACCAGCCTTCCGCGACGCGGCCGGCGCGGCCGGCGCGCTGGTCGGCCGAGGCCTGCGAGATGGCGACCGTGTCCAGCCGCGAAAAACCGGAGTTGGGGTCGTAGCGCGGCTCGCGCGCCAGCCCCGAATCGATCACCACGCGCACGCCGGGCAGCGTCACCGAGGACTCGGCGACGTTGGTGGCGAGCACGATCCGGCGACGGCCGTCGGGCGCCGGCTGCAACACGCGGGTCTGCTCCTCCACCGGCAGGTCACCGTGCAGGGGAAGCAGCTCGATGCCGCCGGTTTCGTCGACCGTCACATCGCCGTCATGCCCGCGCA
>JBEQAM010000292.1:0-3408 GCA_041640375.1 Rehaibacterium sp.
CTCGATGGTGTAGGGATCGTCCTCCTTCTTCAGCGAGGCGTAGGTCTTGCCGCGCTTGACGAAGGGGCCGAAGCGGCCGATGCCGACGCTGACTTCCTCGCCGTCGTGCTCGCCCAGCACGCGCGGTAGCTTGAACAGCTCCAGCGCCTCTTCCAGCGTGATGGTGTGGATGCTCTGGCCGGGACGCAGGCTGGCGAAGCGCGGCTTGTCCTCGTCGTCCTTGCTGCCGATCTGGGCGAACGGCCCGTAACGGCCCAGACGCACGCTCACCGGCTTGCCGCTGGCCGGGTCGATGCCCAGCTCGCGGGCGCCGCTGGCCTCGGCGCGATCGACGGTTTCGGCCTTCTCGTCCACCAGGGCCTTGAACTCTCCCCAGAACCGCTCCAGCAGGGGCACCCAGGCCTCCTCGCCGCGCGAGACGGCATCGAGCTCGTCCTCCAGCCTAGCGGTGAAGTCGTAGTCGACATAGCGGGTGAAGTGGCCGGTGAGGAACTTGGCCACGGCGCGGCCGACATCGGTCGGGCGGAAGCGGCGGTTGTCGAGGTAGACGTAGTCGCGGGTGAGCAGGGTCTGGATGATGCTGGCGTAGGTGGACGGGCGGCCGATGCCGTACTCCTCCAGCGCCTTGACCAGCGAGGCCTCGGAGTAGCGCGGCGGCGGCTCGGTGAAGTGCTGGTCGGTGTGGATGCCGCCCAGCGGCACCATGTCGCCGGGCTTCATCGGCGGCAGCTTGCGGCCCTCGTCCTCGTCCTCGGCGGTCTTCTGGTCCTTGCCCTCCTCGTACACGGCGAGGAAGCCGGGATCGACCACGGTGGTGCCCGAGGCGCGGAAGGCGTGTTCGCTGCCGCAGGCCAGTTCGACCGACACGGTGTTGAGGGTGGCCGGCACCATCTGGCAGGCCACGGCGCGCTTCCAGATCAGCTCATAGAGGCGGCGAGCGTCGTCGTCGAGGTACCTGGCGACGCTGGCCGGCGTGCGTAGGGCCGAGGTCGGGCGGATCGCCTCGTGGGCCTCCTGGGCGTTCTTCGACTTGGTCTGGTAGACGTTGGGTTTGTCCGGCAGGGCATGGGTGCCGAAGTCGCGGGCGATCACGTCGCGCAGCTCGGCGATGGCCTCGGCCGAGAGGTTGACCGAGTCGGTACGCATGTAGCTGATCAGGCCGACCGTGCCCTCGTCGCCCAGCGCCACGCCCTCGTAGAGCTTCTGCGCCACGCGCATGGTGCGCGAGGTGGAAAAGCCGAGCTTGCGGGCGGCCTCCTGCTGCAGGGTGGACGTGATGAACGGCGGCGCCGGGCGGCGCTTGCGCTCCTTGGACTGCACGTCGGTGACCCGCAGGGCGTTGCCGCCGGCGGCGGCCAGGCGGGCGCGGGCGGCTTCGGCGTCCTTGCGGCTGGTGAGGTCGAACTGCTCGAACTTCTTGCCGTCGAGCTTGACCAGGCGGGCGGTGAAGGCGGTCTGCGGGTGGGCGAGCTCGGCCTCGACGGTCCAGTACTCGCGGGCCTGGAAGGCTTCGATCTCTTCCTCGCGCTCGACGATCATGCGCAGCGCCGGTGACTGCACGCGGCCGGCGGACAGACCGCGCTGCACCTTGCGCCAGAGCACCGGCGAGAGGTTGAAGCCGACCAGGTAGTCGAGCGCGCGGCGAGCCTGCTGGGCATCGACCAGCTCGCCGGCGATCGCGCGCGGGTGGGCGATGGCCTCCTTGATGGCGCGCGGGGTGATCTCGGTGAACACCACCCGGTGCAGCGGCTTGCCCTCGAGCAGGCCGCGCTCGCGCAGGATCTCGGCGATGTGCCAGGAGATCGCCTCGCCCTCGCGGTCCGGGTCGGTGGCCAGATACAGGGCCTCGGCGCCCTTGGCGGCCTTGGCGATCGCCTCGACGTGTTTCTCGTTCTTGTCGATCAGCGTGTAGCTCATGGCGAAGCCGCGCGCCGGATCGACCGCGCCCTCCTTGGGCACCAGGTCGCGCACGTGGCCGTACGAGGCCAGCACTTGGAAGTCCTTGCCGAGGTACTTGTTGATCGTCTTGGCCTTGGCCGGCGACTCGACGATGAGGAGGTTCTTGGCCATGGGTCGGGATACTCCGCCGCCTCCGTGAAGGCCGCGCAAAGAAGGCGACGCCCGCGGGGCCGCGGGCGTTGAGTCTTTTTTCAGTGGAGCCACTCGGGCGGGCGGTGTCAAGCTCAAGGCCCTGGGGGTGGCCCCGGTGCCCCCTGCCGGACAACGCAGGCCGGGCGTCGGGCCGGCCGGTCAGTGCACCGGCTCGGGCTCGTCCTCGAACATCTGGCTCTCCATCCAGGCGTAGGCCGCTTCGGACCCCGGCTGGTTGAACAGCACCATCAGCACGACCCACTTGAGGTCGTCCAGGTCGATCTCGTCCTGCTCCAGGGCCATGGCCCGGTCCAGCACCAGCTCGCGCTGGTGGGCGTCGAGCACGCCGTTGTGCTCCAGGAACATCAGGAAGCCCCGGCAGTCCTCGTCCAGCCGGGCCAGTTCGGGCTCGGCGTAGACGCGGACCGGGCCGTTGGCGCGCGGCGTCCCGCTGGACGGGCGCTGGTTCGCCAGTGCGTCCAGCCAGTCGAAGGCCTTGCTGATTTCCGCGGGGGAGAAGCCGGCCTGGGTCAGCTCGTTGAGCAGGGGGCCGTTCTGAAGGGAGTCGCGGTCGCGGACGGCGTCGGGGTCGTCGTAGAAGTAGTGTTCGAACAGGTAGAGCAGTACGTCGAGAATGTTTTCTTTCATCACCCTCTGCCTGCGCCGGCTTCGGCGCGTGGGGGAGGTCAGGGCCTGCGGGCGTAGCGGCCGTGATCGGCGGTCACCAGGCCCTCGAGCTCCATGAGCAGGAGCATGGAGGACAGGGCCCCGACCGTCAATCCCGTCCGTTGAGACAGGGTGTCCAGCCCGGCCGGGTCGTGCCCGAGGGCGTCCCAGAGGCGCTGGTAGTCGGGGTCGGCGGGCAGTCTGCCGGCTGCCGATGTCGGTGCGGCGAACGTGGGGGCGGCCGGGGCGGAAGACAAGCGCCCGCGCAGTGCCTCGGCCAGCTCGGCGGCGACCGGGGCCAGGGCCTGGATCACCTCGCCGGCCTCCTCGACCAGCGCCGCGCCCTGCCGGATCAGCCGGTGGCAGCCGCGCGCCAGCGGGTTGTGGATCGAGCCGGGCACGGCAAACACCTCTCGACCCGATTCGCCGGCGAGACGGGCGGTGATCAGCGCCCCCGAGCGGGTGGCGGCCTCGACCACCAGCACGCCCAGCGCCAGTCCGGCGACGATGCGGTTGCGGCTGGGGAAGTGCTCGCGGCGCGGGCCGGTGCCGGGCGGATGCTCGCTGACCAGGCAGCCGTGCGCGGCGATGCGCGCGGCCAGCTCGCGGTGGGCGCTGGGGTAGACCTGGTCGGGGCCGGTGCCCATCACC
>JBEQAM010000293.1:0-3393 GCA_041640375.1 Rehaibacterium sp.
GATCTCCAGCGGCGGGGGCGCAGGCGATGGTCGCGACTGCGGCGGCGGGCGTCATTGACCCGGGTCAACCGGGCGACTTGTCGCGTCCAAGGCAGCGCCTCGGGATCGCGCTTGGTCGTCATCCCCGCGAAAGCGGGGATCCAGTGCCTTTCGATTCGACGACTGCAAAGTCGCTGGATGCACGCTTTCGCGGGCATGACGGCTTTTCCGGTTCCGTAGTCGATCAATGGGCTGCGCGCTGCAGGCTGTGGGAGCCGCCATGGCGGCGATGGGCCGGCGACGAGGCGTCGGATCGCGGCCATGGCCGCTCCCACAGGTCGCGTCTACGCGCCGAACACCCGCTGCCACATCGCCTCGACGCGCTTGTCGACATCGGCGTCGGGCACGATCGGGCGGCCCCATTCGCGGGTGGTTTCGCCGGGCAGCTTGCGGGTGGCGTCGAGGCCGAGCTTGGAGCCGAGGTTGGGCGCGGGCGAGGCGAAGTCGAGGTAGTCGATCGGCGTGTTCTCGACCAGCAGGCTGTCGCGTGCCGGATCCACGCGGGTGGACACCGCCCAGATCACCTGCGACCAGTCGCGCACGTCGATGTCCTCGTCGGTGACGATGACGAACTTGGTGTAGGTGAACTGGCGCAGGTACGACCAGATCCCCATCATCACCCGCCGTGCATGGCCGGGGTACTGCTTGCGGATGCTGACCACGGCAATGCGGTACGAGCACGCCTCCGGCGGCAGGAAGAAGTCGACGACCTCGGGAAAGACCTTGCGCAGGATCGGCACGAACACGTCGTTGAGCGCCATCGCCAGCACCGACGGCTCGTCGTGCGGCGCGCGGCCCATGTAGCTGCCGTGGTAGATGGCGTCCCGGCGCATGCGCAGGCGCTCGACGGTGAACACCGGGAAGGTGCCCTGGGCGTTGTAGTAGCCGGTGTGGTCGCCGAACGGCCCTTCCAGCGCGGTGTCGCCGGGGTGGATGAAACCCTCGAGCAGGATCTCGGCCCCGGCCGGCGCGTCCAGCCCGGTCAGCGCGCTGCGCCACACGCGGGTGCGCTCGCCGCGCAGCAGGCCGGCGAATTCGTATTCGGAGAGTGTGTCCGGCACCGGCGCGACGGCGGCCAGCAGCGTGGCCGGGTCGGCGCCGATGGCGACCAGCACCGGGAAGGGCTGGTCCGGGTGCGCGGCGCGCCAGTCGGCGTGATCGAGTGCGCCGCCGCGGTGCGGCAGCCAGCGCATGATCACGCGGTTGGGTGCGATCAACTGTTGGCGGTAGATCGCCACGTTCTGCCGCTGCTGCCGGGTGCCGCGGGTGATCACCAGGCCGAAGGTGATCAGCCGGGCGATGTCACCCGGCCAGCAGCGCTGGATCGGCAGCGCGGACAGGTCGATGTCCTCGCCTTCGAGCACGATCTCGGAAAATGCCGCCTCGCCGACACGGCGCGGCGCGACGTGGGCGAGCTGGGCCAGTTCCGGCCAGGCGTCGAGCGCATCGCGCAGGCTCGACGGCCAGCGTGGCTCCTTGATCGCGGCGAGTAGTTCGCCGAGTTCCCTCAGCGAGGCCAGTGGCCGGCCGCCGAGCGCGGCTTCGATGCGGTCGCGGTGGCCGAACAGGTTGCCGAGCATGGGGTGCGTGGAGCCGACATTGCGCTCGAACAGCAGCGCCGGCCCGCCGGCGCGCAGGGTGCGCTGGCAGAAGGCGGTGCTTTCCAGCTCCGGATCGACCGGCTCGACGATGCGCGCCAGCCGGCCGCTGGCCTCCAGGTGGCGCAGGAAGGCGCGCAGATCGGGGAAGCCCATCGCCGCTCAGGCCACGTCGCTGCACGCGACGCCCGGTGTCGGCCTGTCGGCGGTGAGCGCGCGCAGGCGGCGTTCGAGGTAGTCGAAGTAACGCTCGATGTAGCTGATGCCGTTCTCGCTGTCGATCAGGAACGGGTTCATCAGCGTGTGGCGCAGGATCACCAGCCGGTCGGCATCGTCACGGTCCTCGTCGAGGCTGGCCGGGTCCAGATCCAGTTCGCCCAGCACCCGCAGCGTATCCTCCGGCCCCAGCGCCTCCGGGCGCAGGGTGGTGATCGAACCGTAGAACTCGCGTTGCGGCGAATGCCCGGCCGGGTCGGTGCGCATGTCGGCGTACAGGCCGCGCACGAAGGCATTCATCGCCGCCACGTCACGGTTGCCAGCCGGATTGATGGCCAGGCACACCAGATTGCTGTCGGGCACGAAGGGCACGCGCAGGCGCACCCGGTCGGCCAGCGTTTCGGCAAGCGCGTGCGCGCGCTGGTAGAACCGCTCGGCGGTGCGGATGGTCTGCTGCGGCAGACGGCCGAAGTGCTGGTGATCCAGCGGCAGCACGCGATGGGTGACGTACACTGCCGCCGCCGTCGCGCCCGGCTTGGAGCCTTCCGGGATGTAGCGACCGAGGTGGCGGTAGCGGGCGAAGTAGTCCGCCGGTTCGCCGGGGTCGAACACGTAGTCGGCGTCCTCGGCCAGCAGCGTCGCGGCACGCTGGTCGCGGCACAGGAAGGCGCCGGCGCCGTAGGGGATGTAGCCGAGCTTGTGCGGATCGACGGTGATCGAGTCGGCCTGGCCGAGCGCGGCGAAGGCCGCGTACACCTCGGGGCTCGGGAAGAACTCGAACTGCGATCGCACGTCCTCGTGCGCGCGCAGGGTGCCGTCCGGCTCGCGGAACAGGGTGGCGAGGTAGCCGCCCCAGGCGGCGTCCACGTGCACCGAAAAACCCAGCCCTTCGGCGGCGAAGCGCTCGCGCGCCGACACCAGTCCGTCGACCGGGTCGAGCGTGCCGAACTCGGTGGTGCCGAGCACGCCCACCGCGAGCAGCACCGGCTGGCGCTCGATGGCGCAGCGCCGCAGCATGCCCTCCAGCGCCTCGACGTCCAGCCGCATGCCGCGCTCGGGGATGAGCTGCAATTGCGCGCGGCCCAGGCCGAGCAGCTTCATGCCCTTGCTCCACGAGTAGTGCGCGGTGACCGGCGCCAGCACCACCGGCGCCTTGAGCTGCGGGTGCGCGGCGAGGAAGCCGGCCAGGCCCAGGTGCTCGACGCGCGCCTGGTCCAGCCGCTGCCGCCAGCGCCGGCGCGGGCCGGGCGGCAGTGCCGCCAGCCAGTGTTGCCAGCGTTGCAGCAGTTCGATGGCGTCGGCCGGCCGCAGGTTGAAGGCGGCCCAGTCGTCGCCGGGCAGATCCAGCCCGGGCGGCATGATCGCGCGCAACGCCACCGGGAAGGCCTTGAGCGCCAGCGCCAGCCGCAGTGCCTGGTAGTTGGCGGTGGTGCCGCCGGAGGTGAGGTGGCCGAAGGCGCAATCCGGCCGCGCCGGGTCGTCGACGTAACCGAGCATGCGCGCCAGTTGCAGCGCCGCGCGCAGCTCCAGATCGACCGTC
>JBEQAM010000294.1:0-3386 GCA_041640375.1 Rehaibacterium sp.
CCGCCGCCCGGTAACGACGCGCCAGTGCGGTGGCGGCAATGCCGGTAGGCGGGGGTTGCGGGCTGAAGATCGGCTGGGGCTCGGGCCCCACCGTCACCAGTGCACGCCGCGCATCAACGCGGCGAACGCGATCTGCTCGTTGGTCGGCCGCTCGCCCTCGCGGGCGCCCTTGATGCCCTTGGCCGCCGCCGAGTCGGGGAACAGCTCGAACGCGGTGTTCATGATCACCTCGTAAGCCTTTGGCGCCACCGCGTTGAGCACTGCCGCGAAGGTGCCGAGCCGCGTCGCGATCCGGCTCGGGCGCTCGATGATGGCCTTGACCACCAGATCGGCCGCCTCCTCGGGCGACAGCGTCGGCACGCTCTCGTAGACCTTGGTCGGCGCGATCATCGGCGTGCGCACCAGTGGCATGTTGATGGTGGTGAAATGGATGTTCTTGCTCGACAGCTCGCCCTGCGCGCAACGGCTGAAGGCGTCCAGCGCCGCCTTCGACGCAACATAGGCGGAAAAGCGCGGCGAGCTGGCCAACACGCCGATCGAACTGATGTTGACGATCTGGCCGCGACGCTGCTCGATCATCTTGGGCAGGAAGCCCATGATCAGCCGCAGCGAGCCGAAGTAGTTGAGCTGCATCGTGCGCTCGAAATCGTGGAAACGGTCGAAGCTCAGTTCGATCGACCGTCGGATCGAGCGGCCGGCGTTGTTGACCAGGATGTCCACCGCGCCGTGCTCGTTGAGCACCGTCGCCACCAGCCGGTCGCAATCGGCCATGTCGGACAGGTCCGCCGTATAGGCCCAGCACTGGCCGCCGGCGGCGACGATTTCGTCACGGGTCCTGAACAGCTCCTCCGCGCCGCGCGCCACGATGATGGTCTTGGCACCGGCGGCGGCGATCTTCACGGCCGCCGCCTTGCCGATGCCCGACGAGCCGCCGGTGACCAGTACGACCCTGCCCTCGACGCGGCCGCGCAGCGAGCGGTCGACGAACAGATCGGGGTCGAGGTGGCGTTCCCAGTAGTCCCACAGCCGCCAGGCGTAATCCTCCAGCTTCGGCAGCACGATCTTCGACCCCTTCAACGCGCGCTCGGTCTCACGGTTGTCGAAGCGGGTGGGGTAGGTGACGAACTTCAGCGCCTCGCGCGGAATCTTCAGGTCGCGCAGCATCATGCCGACGAAGCGCCGTACCGGCGGCAGGCTGCCGATCGCCGCGCGCGCCGCAGCCGGCACGAAGGCGAACATGCGCGCGTCCAGCCGCATGGTCATTTCCGGTGCGTGGGCGGCGCGGCAGAACACGTTGAGCAGCTCGCCCACCCGCATCGGCTCGGGGTCGACCAGGTGGAAGCAGCCGCCATCCAACCCCTTTTTGTGGGCGATGTGATCCATCGCATCGGCGACGTAGTCCACCGGCACCACGTTGATGCGCCCACCCTCGATGCCCAGCGTCGGCGCCCACTGCGGCAGCAGCTCGCGCATCTTCTTGATCAGGGTGAAGAAGTAATACGGCCCGTCGATCTTGTCGATCTCGCCGGTGCGTGAATGGCCGACCACGATGCCCGGCCGGTAGATCCGGAACGGCACCGGGCACTCCTTGCGCACCAACCCTTCGGACTCGTGCTTGGTGCGCAGGTAGGGGTCGTCGAGCTCCTCGGCCTCGTCGAACATGTCCTCGCGGAACACGCCGGGATACAGGCCCGCCGCGGCGATCGAGCTGGTGTGGTGAAAGCAGCCGGCACGGATCGCGCCGGCCAGTTCCAGGGCGTGACGGGTGCCGTCGATGTTGGCGACCCGCTGCGCCTCGGCGTCGGCGGTGATGTCGTAGATCGCCGCCAGATGGAAGAAGTGCTGCACCTTGCCTTGCAGCGCCTTCACCTGTGCCGCGGTCAGCCCGAGCCGCGGCTTGGCCAGATCGCCGGCGACCGCGCGGACGCGCTTGCGGTCCCAGCCCATCTTCTCGGCGATCGCATCGAGCTTCTTCTGCGAGCCCTTGCGGATCAGCACGTGCACCGTGCCCTTGCGCTTGAGCAGATTGCTGACCAGATGGCGGCCGATGAAGCCGGTGGCCCCGGTGACGAAGTAGGTCATGACGCTGGGCTCCCCTCGAGGCTGGATCGATCCACGCGTAACGGTACGGCTGCCCGGCAAGCATAGCCACAGCCCCCGATGCTGCCTAGCGAATGCCCTTCCGACGACGCATTAGCCCGGAGCGGGCGGGGTGACCCGAACGGCAGATGAGCCCGGACGGCTCCGGCATGTTCACCCTCGGACGAGCATCGCGCCCCGGAATACCTGCCCGGGGCGCTCGTCGGCCTGCCGGCGTGGCAATATGCAGCACGGCGTCGGCATCACCGGGCGCGCATCACGGAGACGGAAATGAAAGGCACCTGTCTGTGCGGTTCGATCCAAGTCATTACCGGGGACCATGAAGAGGTCGGGCTGTGCCACTGCAGCATGTGCCGGCGCTGGTCGGGCGGCCCGATGTTCGCGGTGCATGCCGGCGCGCAGGTGGAATTCGAGGGCGGCGAGCCTGCCCGCTATCGCTCGTCGGACTGGGCCGAGCGCGGTTTCTGCCCGACCTGCGGCACGCATCTTTTCTATCGACTGGTCCAGAGCGATGAGTACGTGCTGCCGGCCGGGCTGTTCCAGGAAGCGGACTTCCGCCTCACCAGCGAAATCTTCATCGACGAGAAGCCCGCCTACTACGAGCTGAAGAACCGGACGCAGAAGATGACCGGACAGGAAGTCTTCGCGCTGTACGCGCCCAAGGACTGAGACCGTCCGCGCGCAGACTTCATCCGATGGATCTGGCCCTGTTCGACTTCGACGGCACCATCACCACGCGGGAGATGCTGCCGGACTTCATCCACCGCGCGGTGCCGCCAAGACGGCTGGCGCTGGGCAAACTGCTGCTGGCGCCGCTGGTGGCCGGCTATCGGCTGGGTTGGGTGCCGGGCACGGCGGTACGCGCGGCCATCGCCCGCTTCGGCTTCACCGGCATGCCGCTGGCGAAGTACGAAGCGCACGGGCTGGACTTCGCCGAAGCGGTGCTGCCGGGCGTGCTGCGTGCGGAGGCGATGGCGCGCATCGCCTGGCACCGGGCACGCGGCGATACGGTGGTGGTCGTGTCGGGCGGGTTCGATGTCTACCTGCGCCACTGGTGCGCGCGGCACGGGCTGGACCTGCTCTGTTCAGCGCTGGGAGCGCGGGACGGCATGCTCACCGGCCGCTACCTCGGCCGGCAGTGCGTGGGCGAGGAGAAGGCGCGCCGCGTGCGCGCAGCCTACGACCTGTCGCGCTACATCCGCATCCACGCCTACGGCGACACCCGCGAGGACCTCGCCCTGCTCGCTCTCGCGGACGAGCGCTGGTACCGCTGGGAGCGGGTGGCG
>JBEQAM010000295.1:0-3380 GCA_041640375.1 Rehaibacterium sp.
CAGGTCGGGCAGCCGGCGACGCACGGCCGCCGCGACCGCCTCGAGGTTGCCGGCGGCCATGGCGGCGAGCACGGGCAGGCCGGTGGCCTCGCGGACCGTCGCCGCGGTGGCGACACCCTCGCAGATGATCGCCACGCCGGCGCGCTCGGCCTCGCCGAGGCCGCCGAAGACGCAGGCCAGGCCGGCCACTCTGGCGCCCGTCAGGAACCGCTTGGTGCCGTCCGGCGCGATCGTCTGCAGGTTCTGGAGCCGGCCCTCGAGGTCGGCCATCGGCACGATCAGCAGCGCGCCCCGCTGGCGCAGATGGTGCGGCCCGATGCCCTTGCGGCGCAGGTAGGGATGTGTCGGATCGGCCGGGCCGGCCGCTTGCCATAGCCGCCAGGCTCGTCGTGCCGCTTCGTGCCAGCTGCGGCGCCGCTCCTCTTCGGCCTGGCGCCGGGCCTCGGCGAGCCGCCGGCGCAGCTCGCGCCGCTCGGCCTCGGTCAGCGGATCGGCGCCCGCCGCCCAGGTGTGCGAGACGCCTAGCCGCCACGAGCCGAAGGCGCCCGCCGGCCGGCCGTCGAGATGCAGCACGTACCAACAGTTGAGCCGCCCGGGCCGGTCGCCTTCACCGCGAAAGCGGTGCAGCCGGCCGTCGGCCTCGATGCGGTCGGGGCTGCCGATGCCCGCCGCGAGCATGGCCTCGCGGAAGGCGGCGAGCGTGTGGCGATCGGGCTCGGGCGGCAGCCATGCGTCTAACGCATGGAAGCTACCGGTTTCGGCGGCCCCGTCACGATTGCGAGACGACCCGGTTTGATCTAAGCGCTTCATGTGCTTTCGCTTTTCGCTAGCGGCCCGGTCGCCCGCATGCGGCCGGGCCGTTTCTGTTCGGGACACAGACTATCTTCCTCCTCGACTGGTACAAGCCACGAGGCCGGCAGGATCCTCTCCCTCTTGAAGCCAGCAGATCAGGACGCGATGACCTCGATCTCGGAGCTCGCGGGTCGCCTGGCTCGAGGCGCTTATCGGCTCGCCCGCCGAGATGGTGGCGACGGGGGCTCGGCCGCCGCGGGCGGCTCGGATCCGGCCAGAACGTCGCGCACCCGCCAGCGCGGCGTGCGGGGGCCGAGGTAGGTCGGCTGCGGCAACAGCCCCTGCTTGACGTGGCTCCAAACCGTGGACGTTCCGCACCGACGAAGAAGAGCCACCTCGCGCGCGGTCGCCCATGCGTCGAGCGGCAGATCGGGCGGAGCGGGCCGCGATCCGTTGCGCTTCCTCCGGCGCTTCGAGAGATCCGACATAAGCCACCTCCGATTCAGGGTGGCTCGTTATAGATCACCGTGCACGCGGACCTGCAATTCGTTTCGGGGGCTAAACGCAGCGCGGGGGCGGCAAAAATCTCCGGAGGAGTTCTTCCTCGAAGCCGAACACGGGCATGGCGCCGGCGCGCCAGGCGGCGGGCGGGATCGTCACCTCGCCGTCCAGCGGCCGGCCGGCCACGATTCCGCGCGCGATCCACCGACCCTCGGCCATCCGCTCGCGGAACCGGTCGAGTAACTCGCGGTACGCCTTGATAGCCAAGCTCAAGGCTTGATCCCGCTGCTCACGCTCCCGGTCGGCGGGAAAGAGAAGCGCGGCGAGCACTTCGTCGCTCACGTGATCCATCGACGCGTACAGCGCCGCCCCCTCGCTCAAGCTGAGCTCTGGCGAGCGCCAGCGCGCCGCCTCTTTGATCGGCGCCAAGAGCTCGGGAAACCACGCTGCGGCGGCCTCGGCGAGGCGCATCATGCGGCGGCCTCCCGCGCCGCGGCGATCGGGACCGCCTCCGGCGCCGGGCCGATCACGTGCCGCGCCCATCGCTCCATGAGCTCCCGGCGGGGCTCGAGGAGGTCGCCGCGGGCATAGGCTCGCTCGGTCGCGTCGCCGACCATGTGCGCGAGCGCCGCCTCGGCCACGTCGCGCGGTGCGGCCTGCGTCTCGCCGCACCAATCGCGGAAGGTGCTGCGGAAGCCGTGCACCGTGACCGGCTGGTCGAGCGGGTCGCGCCACGAGCCCGGCACGTCCCGCAAGACGGCAGCGAGCGCCATGTCGGACAACGGCACGCCGCGCCGGCCGGACGGGAACACGAGGCCGTTCTGATCGTCGTCCGCGAGCGCGCGCATCCGCCGCAGGACCTCCAAGGCCGCTTCGCCGAGCGGTACGCGGTGCGCACGGCGGGCCTTCGTCCGCTCGGGCGGGATGGTCCAAATCCGCATCTGCCAATCGATCTCGCGCCAGCGGGCGCCGCGCACCTCGCCCGAGCGGGCGGCCGTGAGGATGGCGAAGCGCAGGGCCTCGGCGGCGGTGCCGCGCCGGGTCGCGAGCGCCCGCCAGAAATCCGGCATGCGCGGCCAGGGCAGCGCGGGATGGTGGCGCACCGCCCGCAGGCGCTGCGGCGGCGGCAGATGATGCGAGAGATGACCGCGCCAGCGCGCCGGATTGTCGCCCGACCGCCAGCCGGCGGCGGTCGCCCAATCGAGCACCCGCTCGATGCGGCCGCGCAGGCGCGAGGCCGTCTCCGGCTTTGCGGTCCAGATGGGACGCAGCACCGCGAGCACGTGCTCGGTGGTCACCTCGTCTACCGGCACCTCGCCGAAGGCCTCGACGGCGGCCGCGAGGGTGTTGCGCCATTGCTGCCGGTGCTTCGGGTTGCGCCAGGAATGGGCGTGCGCCTCGAGGTAGCGCTCGGCCGCCGCGGCGAAGGTCCGCCCGGAGGCGGCGCGCAAGGCCGCCTCTCGACGGGCGCGGCGCCGCTCCTCGAGCGGATTGCGTCCGTGCCGAAGCAGGGCGCGCGCCTCGGCGGCGCGTCGCCGGGCCTCGGCAAGGCCGACCTCGCGCAGCGGGCCGAGCCCCATCCAGTGTTGCTTGCCGTGCCAGACGAAGCGGAACAACCAGGACCGCCCGCCGGTCGGCGAGAGTTGGAGGTAGAGCCCGTTGCCGTCCGCGATCACTTCCGGAGAGCGGGAGCGGCCGGAATGCGCCGCCCGCTTGACATGCAGGTGGGTGAGCTTGGCCAAGCCAACTCTCCGCCCAACTTTCTACCTACATGTCTACCTACATCCGTTGGCGCGCTTGAACAAGATCGCGCAAGACGCCGCTAGACGAAAAGAGCATAAAGCTCAAAGGGTTGCGGCGACGGTCTGGACGCGGTTGAACAGCCTCGAACGCCGGCTTGGCGGACACCCCCTCCGCCAAAAAGCCGGGCTAACCTCTTGGAAAATAAGAGGAATGCGGCTCGGCCGAGGCGGTCTACCTACGAGCCTACCTACGCGGTCGGCGGCGCTTGCCGGCCCGGGAGGCCCGCCAGCGGATCGCCGGAGCCCGCAGCGGGCCGGCCGCAGCGCCGCGCCAGAGCGGCTAGG
>JBEQAM010000296.1:0-3367 GCA_041640375.1 Rehaibacterium sp.
GGCGCGCAGCCCCGGTGTGGTCGAGACCGACCCCGAGATCGGCGAGGAGCAGCCGCTGCCGGGCGAAGTCGACCCGGTCCTGCTCGAGCGCATCCGCTCGGTTCCGCCCGGCACCTGGTTCGAGTTCGGTCCGGCCGACAGCGATCGCAGCGAGCGCGCCAAGCTGAGCTGGGTCAGCCCGTATTCCGGCCGCTGCCTGTTCGTGAACCGCAACGGCATGCGCGTCGCCGACCGCCGGCCGGAAGAGCTGGTGCGCGAGATCGAGAAGGGCCTGACCCGGATGCTGGAAGGCGCCAACATGCTGCAGCGCGCGCTCAGCACCGTGCTCGGACAGCTGCGCGAGGACGGCACGCCGCAGCAAGAACCCCGTAGCGCCTAGCCGGCCGTCGAATCAACAACCCGCCGGGCGAGTCCGGACAGGCGCCGGACCGGCGGCTCGAAAACGCACACCGTGTGCGTTTTTCGACGAACCGCCAGCCCGACCCGTGCCGCGGCGGGCATAATGCGCGGCCATGACCCTCCCTTTTCCCCCGCCCGACGGTGACGTCGCCGCCGACGTAGCGCGCGCGCTGGCCGAAGACATCGGCCCCGGCGACGTCACCGCCGATCTGCTGGTCGACGCGCCGGCCAGCGCCTACGTCCTGTGCAAGCAACCCGCGGTCGTCGCCGGCCGCCCCTGGTTCGACGCCTGCTTCCGTGCCCTCGACCCGCAGAGCCGGATCGACTGGCGCGTGGCGGAAGGGCAGCGGGTCGAGGCCGGCGTCGTGCTCTGCACCCTCGCCGCGCGCACCCGCGCGCTGCTCAGCGGCGAACGTTGCGCGCTCAATTTCCTGCAAACGCTGTCGGCCACCGCCACCGCCACGGCGGCGTACGTCGCCGCTGTCGCCGGCACCGGGGCGCGCATCCTCGACACCCGCAAGACCCTGCCCGGGCTGCGCCTGGCGCAGAAGTACGCGGTACGTGCCGGCGGCGGTCACAACCACCGGCTCGGCCTCTACGATGCGGTGATGGTCAAGGAGAACCACATCCACGCCGCCGGCTCGATCGCCGCAGCGGTCGCGGCCGCCCGACGACAACACCCGGGCTTGCCCGTGATCGTCGAAGTCGAGGATCTGGACGAACTCCGCCAGGCGATCGACGCCGCGCCCGACCGCATCCTGATCGACGACTTCAGCCTGGATGGCATGCGCGAGGCGGTGCGGATCGCCGCCGGGCGGGTCCCGCTGGAGGTCTCGGGCGGCGTCTCGCTGGAACAGGTCCGGGCGATCGCCGAGACCGGCGTGGACTGCATCTCGGTCGGTGCGCTGACCAAGCATGTGCAGGCCGTGGATCTGTCGCTGCGGCTGGGCAGCCCGCCGGACGAAGCGGTGCAGGCGGTGCCGTGACCGGATTGCTGTTCGCCATGCTCGGCTTCGCGCTGGCCGCCTTCCTGTGGTCGAACGCGCGCGCCGCCAGCGAGACCGCGCACCGCCTCGGCCGCCAGGCCTGCGAGGCGGCCGGCGTGCAGTGGCTCGACCACAGCGTGCATCTGGTCAGGCTGCGCCTGCGCCGCGGCACCGACGGCCGGCTCGGTATCGAGCGGCACTACCGCTTCGATTACTCGCGCCATGGCGAGGACCGCCACAGCGGCCGGATCGTGCTGTTCGGCACCAGGCTGGTGGAACTGATCGGCCCGCTGGCCGCGGTCGACTGAGACCGCGCTACTTCACCACCCGCAGGTGGCCGCGCCTGGGGGCGCCGCCGCCGTCCTCGGGCGGCCCGTCCTCCGGCCCCGGCTCGAAGGCTGCCGCAGCGCCCTCCTCCGCCGGCAGCATCATGCCCTGCCCGCTTTCCTGCGCGTAGATCGCGTGCACGGCGGCCACCGGCACCAGCACCGGCTGACTGACGCCGGAAAACCGGGCCATGAAGCGGATCTCCTGGTTGCCGAGCTCCAACTGGGCCACGGCGCGGGGAGCGATGTTGAGCACCACCCGGCCCTCCTGCACCGCCTGCGGCGGCACCTGCACGCCCGGATGGGAAGCGTCCACCAGCAGATAGGGCGTCATGCCGTTGTCCCCGATCCATTCGTACATCGCCCGGATCAGGTAGGGCCGGTTGGAGGTCATCCGATGGGGCTTGTCGCTCATACAGGCAGCTCGCGCAACCCCTTCTCCTCGGGGGTCAGGCTGCGCATGAAACCCGGGTTGCGGAAGATCCGCATGCCGTAATCCTCGATCGGCTTGGCCTCCTTGGGCAGGGCGATGCCGAGTGCCGGCAGGCGCCAGACGATCGGCGCCATGGCGCAGTCAGCCAGGCTCATTTCGGTATTGAGGAAGAACTTGGAAGCCCTGAACAGCGGCAGCGAGGCCAGCAGCAGCTCCTTGAGCCGCTTGCGGCCGGCCTCGGCTTGGGCCTTGGTGCCGTGCTGGATGGCCTGCACGTGCGGCACCCACTCGTGCTCCAGCCGCAGCATCGCCAGCCGCAGCCGCGCCCGCGCCAGCGGGTCGACCGGCATCAGCGGCGGGTGCGGGTAACGCTCGTCGAGGAATTCGCTGACCACCGAGGCGGCGTACAGCACCAGATCGCGGTCTACCAGGGTCGGCACCGAGTGGTAGGGATTGAGGTCGACCAGATCCTCGGGGGGATTGGTCGGGTCCACCGGGATCAATTCGTAGCTGACGCCCTTGGCCGCGAGGACCAGCCTGACCCGGTGACAAACCACGCAGTCGCGGGCGGAGAACAGGGTCAGGGCATTGCGCAGACGTGGGCTCGCGGCCATATGCGGATCTCCCCGGCCGGCGTCCGGCCGGCCGATTCGGCGCCACCAGCCCGGTGCCGGCGGTCCTCGCCGTCCCAAAACCTACCTGAATTCGCGAAAAACCGCGATGGGGCCGCCCCGGTGAACGCGAAGCCCGGCAAAGCCGGGCCTCGCGGATTCCAGGCACCCCGGCGCGGTGGGGTATCAGTGCACGTCGCGCCAGTACTCGGTCTTCAGCAGCCAGGCCAGGAAGGTGAACAGCGACAGGAACAGCAGCACCCACACGCCGAGGGATTGCCGCTTGAGGGCGGCCGGCTCGGCCACGTAAGCCAGGAAGGTGCTGATGTCGCGCGCGGCCTGGTCGAACTGCTGCGGGGTCATGCGCCCGGGCGCGGCCAGCTCGAAGCGCTCGACGTGGGAGGAGCCGTCCTTGCCCTGACCGTACACGGCACGCTGGATGCCCTGCAGCTCCCACAGCACGTTGGGCATGCTGGCATTCGGCAGGACGGTGTTGTTCCAGCCGGCCGGGCGGGTCTCGTCGACGTAGAAGGACTTGAGGAAGGTATAGACCCAATCCGGACCGCCGAGCTTGGCGCGGGCGACCAGCGACAGGTCTGGCGGCGCCTTGCC
>JBEQAM010000297.1:0-3320 GCA_041640375.1 Rehaibacterium sp.
CCGCACCATCATCATCGACCACGGCCGCGGCTACACCACACTGTATGCGCACATGTCGCGGCTGGGGCCGTTCCGTACCGGCCAGCGCGTCCGCCAGGGCCAGGTGATCGGCTACGTCGGCGCCACCGGCCTGGCCACCGGGCCGCATCTGCATTACGAATTCCGCATCAACGGCGTGCATCGCGACCCGCTGACGGTCACCTTCCCGAAGCCCGAGCCGCTGCCGGCAGCCGAACTGGCGCGCTTCCGCCAGCAGACCGCGCCGGTGGTCGCCCACCTCGAACTGCTGGAAGGCCGCCAGTTCGCCACCGCGTCGCGTTGATTCGCACGCCATGGCCGATGACGCGCTCTACCTGGGCCTGATCTCCGGGACCAGCGCCGACGGCATCGACGCCGCGCTGGTACGTTTCGCCCCGCGGGCCGAAACGCTGGCCGCACGCACCTTTCCCTATCCACAGGCCCTGCGCGCGCAACTGCTGCGGCTCTCGCAGCAGGGCGCGCGCCTGAGCCTGGACGACATCGGCGCCCTCGACGCGCGGATCGGCGAAGCCTTCGCCGATGCCGCCGAAGCGCTGATCGCCGACAGCGGCCTGGCGCGGACGAGCATCCGCGCCATCGGCTCGCATGGCCAGACCCTCCGCCACCGGATCGATGCGGCGCCACGCTTCACCATGCAGCTCGGCGACCCCAACCGTATCGCCGAGCGCACCGGCATCGCCACGGTCGCCGATTTCCGCCGCCGCGACGTCGTGGCCGGTGGCCAGGGCGCACCGCTGGCGCCGGCCTTCCACGCCGCCATGCTGCATTCGCGTGACGAGGATCGCGCGGTGCTCAACCTCGGCGGCATCGCCAACCTCACCCTGCTGCCGCGTGACGGCGTCGTGCGCGGTTTCGATACCGGCCCGGCCAACGGCCTGATGGACGCCTGGATCGCCCGCCACCGTGGCGTCGCCTACGATGCCGGCGGCGCCTGGGCCGCCAGTGGTCGCGTCGATGCCGCACTGCTTGCCGCGCTGTGTGCCGACCCATGGTTCGCGCTGCCGCCACCGAAGAGCACCGGCCGCGACCGGTTCCATCTCGGCTGGCTCGAGGCGCATCTCACAGACGACCGACGCCGGCCGGAAGACGTGCAGGCGACGCTGTGCGAACTCACCGCCATCACCGTCGCCGACGCGCTGCGTCGCCACCAGCCCGACACCCGGCGCCTGCTGGTCTGCGGCGGCGGCGTGCACAATCGGCTGCTCCTGGCGCGCATCGGCGCGCGACTGCCGGGCGTGGCGACCGAGTCCACCGCAGCGCATGGCCTGGACCCGGACTTCGTCGAGGCGATGACCTTTGCTTGGCTGGCGCGGGAAACGCTGGCCGGTCGGCCCGGCAACCTGCCCGGCGTCACCGGCGCACGCGGACCGCGCGTGCTCGGCGCGATCCATCCGGCCTGAGAGGCCGTGGGAGAGGCAGCCTCGCGGGCGAACCGGGAATGGCTGGTGCGGGTCGGGCACACCAACGCGCGCTCCTCGGGGCCGGTCCCGGGCACGGAAGTCAGTAGGGCGTGTCGTCCGGCAGCTCCTTGAATGCCGACATGGCGTCGAGAAGCGCCTTGGACTCGTCCTCGCTGAGCGTGCCCGGCAGGCGCGAAATATCGCCCGGCTCCGGCGGCGGCTCCGGTTCCAGCACCCCCAGTCCGCGCCGGATCAGGTGCAGGATGGCTTCGTTCAGCGGCCAGCCGCGCTCGCGCGCCAGGTCCTTGATGCGCTCGGCCACGTCAGCATCGATGTCGCGGATCAGGAAGTCCGGCACGTCTCGCCTGCTCCGTCCCCACGGATTCCCGGCTGCAAGCTTAGCTCGCGGCGCCTGTAGCCAAAAGCCCGGCTCATGCCTGTGCCGTTGCGGCCGAGGGCGGGCGCATCGCCGGCAACCGGCGGCCGAGCAGCACCAGCAGGAGGATGCCCGGCAGCGCCAGCAGCGCGGTGAGCGCGAAGAAGGCCGCCCAGGCCTCGGCCGTGCCTGCGACCCAACGGCTCCGCTCCAGCCAGTCGACCGTGATGCCACCCAGCGAGGCGGCGCCGCGCATGGCGAAGTTGGCCAGCGAGGCGAGCAGCGCGTACTGGGTCGCGGTGAAGGCGACGTTGCACAGCGAGGAGACGAAGGCGACGAAGATCGACAGCGACAGCCCGGTGGTGAGATTGTCGGCCACGATCGCCAGCGCCAGGATGTTGAAATCCTTGCCTGCCAAGGCCAGCCAGGCATACAGCAGGTTGGTCGCGGCCATCGCGATGGCGCTGCCCAGCAGGGCGCGGTACAGCCCGAAACGCTTGGCCACCACGCCGCCGACCGCGCCACCCACCAGCATCGCGCCGGTGCCCAGGGCCTTGGAGTAATTGGCGATCTCGGCCGGCGTGAAGCCGGCGTCGATGTAGAACACGCCGGTCATCCGCCCGATCATCGCCTCGCCGAGCTTGAACAGCAGCACGAAGGCCAGCACCAGCCAGGCATGCGGCCGCCGCAGGAACTCGCTGAACGGCGCGACCAGGGTGTCGTGCAGACGCGTGCGCCACGCCTGAGATGTGTCGTGGCGCAGCGCCTCGACCGGCACCTTCGGTTCACCGGCCAGCGCCAGCACCAGCGGACCGACCAGTAGCACACCGCCGACGGCGAGATAGGCCAGCGGCCAGCCCAGCGGGCCGGACAAATGCAGCGTCGTGAAGCCCGCCAGCACGGTGGCGCCGGTCATCCAGCCCATCGTGGCCATGGCCGAGCCGGCGGCGTATTCGTCCTGCCGCAGGTACTCCACGCGGTAGGCATCGATCACGATGTCCTGGCTGGCCGACAGGACCGCGATCGCCGCGATCACCAGCACCAAGCCGCGCAGATTGGTCAGCGGGTCGATGCCGAGCAGCTGCATCAGCGCCAGCACCAGCCCGGCCTGGAACAGCACGATCCAGGCGCGGCGCCGGCCCAGCCAGCCGAGTCCGAACGGTCGCAACCGGTCGAGGAACGGCGCCCACAGGAAATTGATCGCGTAGACCAGACCGACCAGGCCGACCACGCCGATGTCGGTACGCGACAGCCCGTGCTCGCGCAGCCAGACGCCCAAGGTGCCGGTGATCAGTCCGTTGGGCAGGCCCGAGCACACCCCGAGCAGGAACACCACCGCCATGCGGCGGGTGAAGTAGACGCCGATGGCATCCAGCCAGGCGTTCAGCGTGGCGGCCTTCAAGTGGACGAGCCCTCGCAGCGGTAATCCACGACGTAGGGCGCGTGGTCGGAGAACCTCGGCACCGGGTGGATCGCGCAGCCTTTGAGCCTGTCACGCAATGAGG
>JBEQAM010000298.1:0-3317 GCA_041640375.1 Rehaibacterium sp.
GGATGCCGCGCGCCGCCTGCGCGTCCGCATCCTGCCGTGTTCCCGTGTCCGCGGCCCTGCGAGGGACGGGCCGCGCCGCGTGCGACACCGCAGGAAGTCGCCATGACCGTCACCACCACCACCACCACCGTCCCGGTCGACGTCGGCCGCGCCGACGTCGCGCCCCGTCTCGAATTGACCCCGCCGCCGCACGCCGGCGGCATGACCGTCACCAAGCGCAACGGTCGCCGCGAGCCGGTCGACCTCAACAAGATCCTGCGCGCCGTGCAGCGCTGTTGCGACGGCCTGTACGCGGTCGATCCGATGCGCATCGCCACCCGCACGATTTCCGGCCTGTACGACGGCGCCAGCACCCGCGAGCTGGACGAGCTGTCGATCCGCACCGCTGCCCTGCTGACCGCCGAGGAGCCCGAGTACAGCCGGCTGGCCGCGCGCCTGCTGGCCAACGTGATCGCCAAGGAGGTCGCCGGCCAGGAGATCCACGCCTTCTCGCAGGCGATCGCCCGCGGCCACGAGCTGGGCCTGATCGGCGAGCGCCTGCTCGGCTTCGTCCAGGCCCACGCGCGCAAGCTCAACGACGCCCTCGATCCGACGCTCGACCGGCGTTTCGACTACTTCGGCCTGCGCACGCTCTACGACCGCTACCTGCTCAAGCATCCGGGCACCCGGCAGGTGATCGAGACCCCGCAGCAGTTCTTCCTGCGCATCGCCTGCGCGCTGAGCGAGGACGTCAACGAGGCGCTGGCGCTGTACCGGCGCATGGCCGAGCTCGACTACCTGCCCAGCTCGCCGACCCTGTTCAACGCCGGCACCACCCACGAGCAGCTGTCGTCCTGCTTCCTGCTCGACTCGCCGGCCGATTCGCTGGAGGCGATCTACCAGCGCTATGCCGATGTCGCCATGCTGAGCAAGTTCTCCGGCGGCATCGGCCTGTCTTACAGCCGCGTGCGCTCGCGCGGCTCGCTGATCCGCAGCACCAACGGGCTGTCCAATGGCATCGTGCCCTGGCTGAAGACGCTGGATGCCTCGGTGGCCGCGGTCAACCAGGGCGGCAAGCGCAAGGGCGCGTGCTGCGTGTATCTGGAGCCCTGGCACGCCGACATCGAGGAATTCCTCGAACTGCGCGACAACACCGGCGACGAGGCGCGGCGCACCCACAATCTCAACCTCGCCAACTGGATCCCCGACCTGTTCATGCGCCGGGTCGAGGCCGACGCGATGTGGTCGCTGTTCGATCCCAAGGCGGTGCCGGAACTGGTCGACCTGTGGGGCGAGGCCTTCGAGCGCGCCTACGAGCAGGCCGAGGCGCGCGGGCTGGCGCAGCGCCAGCTGCGCGCGCGCGAGCTGTACGCGCGGATGATGCGCACCCTGGCCCAGACCGGCAACGGCTGGATGACCTTCAAGGACAAGGCCAACCGCGCCTGCAACCAGACCGCCAGACCCGGCAACGTGGTGCATCTGTCCAACCTGTGCACCGAAATCCTCGAAGTCACCTCGGCCGAGGAAACCGCCGTCTGCAACCTCGGCTCGATCAACCTCGCCCGCCATCTGGACGACGACGGCGAGTTCGACTTCGACAAGCTGGCCGAGACCGTGCGGCTGGCGGTGCGTCAGCTCGACCGCGTGATCGACCTCAACTTCTACCCGATCGAATCGGCGCGCCGCGGCAACCTGCGCTGGCGGCCGGTGGGGCTGGGCGTGATGGGCTTGCAGGATGTGTTCTTCCGCCGCCGCCTGCCGTTCGACGCGCCCGAGGCACGCGCGCTGTCGCGGCGCATCGCCGAGGAGATCTATTTCCACGCCCTGCAGGCCTCCTGCGAACTGGCCGAGGAGAAGGGCGCGCATCCGGCCTTTGCCGACACCCGCGCCGCCGCCGGCGAGCTGCAGTTCGACGCCTGGGGCGTGACCCCGGAGGACCCGGCGCGCTGGGACGCGCTGCGTGCGCGCATCGCGCAACACGGCCTGCGCAACTCGCTGCTGATCGCGATCGCGCCGACCGCCACCATCGCCTCGATCGCCGGCTGCTACGAATGCGTCGAGCCGCAGGTCAGCAACCTGTTCAAGCGCGAGACGCTGTCCGGCGACTTCCTGCAGGTCAACCGCTACCTGGTCGAGGAGCTGAAGAAGCTCGGCCTGTGGACGCCGGAGTTGCGCGACCGCATCAAGCTGGCCGAGGGATCGATCCAGTCGATCCAGGCCATCCCGGCCGAGCTGCGCGCCGTCTACCGCACCGCCTGGGAAATCCCGATGCGGTCGCTGATCGACATGGCCGCCGACCGCGGCGCCTTCATCGACCAGGCGCAGTCGCTCAATCTGTTCATGGAGAACCCGAACATCGGTGCGCTCAGCTCGATGTACATGTACGCCTGGAAGCGCGGCCTCAAGACCACCTACTACCTGCGCTCGCGCCCGGCCACCCGCATCGCCAAGGCCACGGTGAGCGACACCACCGCGGTGGTGTGCTCGCTGGAGAACCCCGAGGCCTGCGAGGCCTGCCAGTAGCACTTCGGCCACGGATTACACGGATGGCCGCGGATCAAGAGCGGGTCGCAGCGGGGGTTCCGCCGGCATCGGCGGCGCGCACCGCAGGCGTCGACCCAAACCGATTCCAGACGCGCCATCCGTGCCCATCCGCGCCGATCCGCGGCCAATAGCAAAGGAGCCCCGATGTCCGCCCAACTGCTCGATCCCGGTTTCGACCTCACCCTGCGGCCGATGCGCTATCCGCGGTTCTACGAGATGTACCGCGACGCGATCCGCAACACCTGGACCGTCGAGGAGGTCGACTTCTCGCTCGACCTCAACGACCTCAAGCACAAGCTCGGCCCGGCCGAGCGGCATCTGATCGAGCGGCTGGTGGCCTTCTTCGCCACCGGCGACTCGATCGTCGCCAACAACCTGGTGCTCAACCTCTATCGCCACATCAACGCCCCCGAGGCGCGGCTGTACCTGTCGCGGCAGCTGTTCGAGGAGGCGCTGCACGTGCAGTTCTACCTGACCCTGCTCGACACCTACCTGCCCGAGCCGGAGGCGCGCGCCAGGGCCTTCGCCGCGGTCGAGAACATCCCTTCCGTGCGCCACAAGGCCGAGTTCTGCTTCCGCTGGATGGACTCGATCCATGCCCTCGACCGGCTCGACGATGCCGCCGGGCGCCGGCAGTTCCTGCTCAACCTGGTCTGCTTCGCCGCCTGCATCGAGGGCCTGTTCTTCTTCGGCGCCTTCGCCTACGTCTACTACCTGCGCTCGCGCGGCCTGCTGCACGGCCTGGCCGCCGGCACCAACTGGGTGTTCCGCGACGAGAGCGGGCACATGGCCTT
>JBEQAM010000299.1:0-2977 GCA_041640375.1 Rehaibacterium sp.
TCCATCTGCACCATGCGGATGGTCTCGACGATCTCCTGGGCGGAGAGCGAGAGCGCGCTCATACCCGGTGCATGTACTTGAAGACGTCCTCGTGCTGGGCGTCGATCCGCAGACCCAGGTCCTCGCCCCGGGCCTTGAGCCGGCGCTTGAGCTCCTCCAGGGGCACGCTGGCCTGCGCCATGTCCGCCAGCAGGATCATGGCGAAGAACTCCTGCAGCGTGGTCTGGGAGATGTCGAGGATGTTGGCGTTGGCCTCGGCCAGGATCGCCGAGACCGCGGCGATGATGCCGACGCGGTCCTGGCCCAGCACGGTGACGACGATGCGGTTGCCGGACTCGGTCACACCCAGTCCTGCGGCTTGAGGAACACCTCGTACAGGCGCGCCTCCGGCGAGCCCGGCTCGGGATGCCAGTCGTAGCGCCATTTCACGATCGGCGGCAGCGACATCAGGATCGACTCGGTGCGGCCGCCCGACTGCAGCCCGAACAGCGTGCCGCGGTCGAATACCAGGTTGAACTCGACGTAGCGGCCGCGCCGGTAGGCCTGGAAGTCGCGCTCGCGCTCGCCGTAGGGCGTGTCGCGGCGGCGCTCGACGATGGGCAGGTAGGCAGGCAGAAAGGCATCGCCGACGCTCCGCTGTAGGGCGAAGCTTCGCTCGAAGCCGAGCTCGTTCAGGTCGTCGAAGAAGACGCCGCCGACGCCGCGCGGCTCGTTGCGGTGCTTGAGGAAGAAGTAGCGGTCGCACCAGTCCTTGAACTTCGGATGCCATCCGTCGCCGAAGGGGGCCAGAGCCGCCTTGCACGCGGCGTGGAAGTGGCGGGCGTCCTCCTCGAAGCCGTAGTAGGGCGTGAGGTCCATGCCGCCGCCGAACCACCACACCGGGGCACCGCCCGGTTCGCGGGCATGGGCGCAGAAGAAGCGCACGTTCAGATGCACCGTGGGCACGTAGGGATTGCGCGGGTGCAGCACCAGCGACACGCCCATGGCCTCGAACGCGCGGCCCGCCAGCTCCGGCCGGCTGGCCGAGGCCGAAGGCGGCAGCTGGGCGCCCGTGACGTGGGAGAAGGCGACGCCGCCCCGCTCCAGCAGGTTGCCCTCCTCGATCACCCGGGTGTCGCCGCCGCCGCCTTCCGGGCGGGTCCAGGTGTCGCGCCGGAATCGGGTCCCGTCGGCCTGCTCCAGCGCCGCGACGATGCGGTTTTGCAGGCCGGTGAGATAGTCGAGGACCGCGGCGGTGTCCATGGCGCGCCGCGGCCTCAGGTGGTCTTGCGGTTGCGCGGCCGGATCGCGCGGTAGCCGATGTCGCGGCGCATCTGGCAGCCGTCGAAACGGATGCGCTCCGCCACCTCGTAGGCGCGGCGCTGCGCCATCTCGACGCTGTCCCCCAGCGCGGTGACGCAGAGCACGCGGCCGCCGGCGGTGACGACGCGGTCGCCGTCGAGCGCGGTGCCGGCGTGAAAGACGTGGAAATCGGGCTCCGGCCTGGGCAGGCCGGTGATGGCGTCGCCCCGGCGCGGCTCGTCGGGGTAGCCTGCGGCGGCCATCACCACGCCCAGCGCGGTGCGCCGGTCCCAGTCGGCCTCCGCCTGGTCCAGCCGGCCGTCGATGGCCTGCTCCAGCAGTTCGATCAGGTCGCTTTTGAGCCGCAGCAGCAGCGGCTGCGCTTCCGGGTCCCCCAGGCGGCAGTTGAACTCCAGCACCCGGACGCCCTTGTCCCTGCCGATCATCAGGCCGGCGTAGAGGAAGCCGACGTAGGGCTCGCCCTCCTTGACCATGCCGGCCAGCGTCGGGTTGATCACCTCGCGCATCACCCGGGCGTGAATCTCCGGCGTGACCACCGGCGCCGGCGAGTAGGCGCCCATGCCGCCGGTGTTGGGGCCCTGGTCGCCGTCCCGCAGGCGCTTGTGGTCCTGGCTGGTGGCGAGCGGCAGCGCGTGCCGGCCGTCGCACAGCACGATGAAGCTCGCCTCCTCGCCGTCGAGAAAATCCTCGATCACCACCCGCGCGCCCGCCTCGCCCATGCGGTTCGCCACCAGCATCATGTCCACCGCCGCGTGGGCCTCGGCGAGATCGGTCGCCACCACCACGCCCTTGCCGGCTGCCAGTCCGTCCGCCTTTACCACCACCGGCGCGCCGTGCTGGTCCAGATGGGCGTGGGCGGCGGCCGCGTCGGTGAAGGTGCGGTGCGCGGCGGTGGGGATCCGGTGCCGCACCATGAAGCTCTTGGCGAAATCCTTGGAGCTCTCGAGCCGGGCGGCGCGCCGGGTCGGACCGAAAATTCGCAGGCCCTCGGCCTTGAAGGCGTCGACGATGCCGGCCGCCAGCGGCGCCTCGGGACCGACGACCGTGAGACCGACCCCTTCCCGGCGGGCAAAGGCCGCGAGCTCGGGAATGGCCGTGAGCGCGACGTTCTCGACCCCCTCCTCGGCGGCGGTGCCGGCGTTGCCGGGCGCGACGTACACCTTGGTGTTGCGCGGCGAGCGCGCCA
The DNA here is from genome assembly GCA_041640375.1 of Rehaibacterium sp. Classification (GTDB taxonomy): domain Bacteria; phylum Pseudomonadota; class Gammaproteobacteria; order Xanthomonadales; family Xanthomonadaceae; genus Rehaibacterium. The sequence continues at coordinate 2,489 of JBEQAM010000299.1, forward strand.
GCTTCCACGCCAGCGCATGCTCCCGCCCGCCGCCGCCCACCACCAGGACTTTCATCGCTGGGCTCTCGTCATGGAGGTGCGCAACCGGGAAGAATGCGCAGCAGGGCTCGAACCGCCCAGGACGCGAAGGATGCCAAGGGTTTCAAGTAACAGGTCAGGTGCCATGATTCCCGTCGCGTCCTCGGCGTCCTTGGCGGTGAGACAATCCCGATCGAAGGCCGGCGCGGCAGCCGGGGCCGGCCTCAGTGCCGGAAGTGGCGCACGCCGGTAAACACCATCGCCAGCCCGCGCTCGTCGGCGGCGGCGATCACTTCCTCGTCCCGCAGGCTGCCGCCGGGTTGGATCACCGCCACCGCGCCGGCGTCGGCCACCACGTCGAGGCCGTCGCGGAAGGGGAAAAACGCGTCGGAGGCCACCACCGAGCCCTTCAAGTCCAGCCCGGCGTTGCGCGCCTTGATCGAGGCGATGCGGGCGCTGTCCACGCGGCTC
>JBEQAM010000299.1:2987-3311 GCA_041640375.1 Rehaibacterium sp.
AGCGTCATGCCGCCGCCGCAGAAGACGATGGCGTTGGACTTGACGTACTTCGCCACCCGCCACGCGAACAGCAGATCCCGGAGCTGCGGCGGGTCGGGCTGGCGCCGGGTGACAACGCGCAACTGGCCGGCCTCGACGTTGAGGGAGTCGGGCGACTGGGTCAGCAGGCCGCCGCCGACCCGCTTCAGGTCCAGCGCGTCGCGCCCGGCGCCCGCGGCCACCTCCAGCAGCCGGATGCTTTCCTTGCCGGCGAAGACCGCCGCCGCGTCCGCGTCGATCGCCGGCGCGACCACCACCTCGACGAATTGCTGCACCACCGCCTCG
>JBEQAM010000300.1:0-3310 GCA_041640375.1 Rehaibacterium sp.
CCAGCGCATCGGCGGACAACGGCCGGGCATACAGATGGCCCTGCGCCTCGTCGCAGCCCTGGCTGCGTAGCAGCTCGGCCATGGCCTCGGTCTCCACGCCCTCGCCGATCACCCGCAGGCCGAGCGCGTGGCCGAGGGTGACGATGGCCTGGGTCAGCTCGGCCACCGCCGGATCCTCCAGCATCGACCAGGTGAAGGCGCGATCGATCTTCAGGTGACTGACCGGAAAACGGTGCAGGTACTGCAGGTTGGAGAAACCGGTGCCGAAGTCGTCCACCGCCAGCCGCACGCCGTGCGATTCGAGCAGGGCCAGACCGCCGCGCAGGGCCTCGCTGTCGATCATCATCGAGGACTCGGTGATCTCCAGCTCCAGCCGCTCGGTCGGCCAGCCGACCTCGGCGCAGAGCGCGATCACCCGCGCCGCGAACTGCGGATCGCGCATCTGCACCGCCGAGGCGTTGACCGCGAGGTGGCCGAAGCGCAGGCCGGCGCGGTCCCAGGCGCGCGCCTGGCGACAGGCCTCGGCCAGCACCCAGTCGCCGATGCGCACGATCTCGCCGGTTTCCTCGGCGATCGGGACGAACTCGTCCGGCCCGCAGCGCAGCCCGCCCGCAGGCCGCCAGCGCAGCAACGCCTCGATGCCGAGCACGCGGCCGTCGCGCAGGCTGATCGCCGGCTGATAGGCCAGCGAGAACTCGCCGCGCTCGAGCGCGCCGTGTAGCTGGCGCTCGATGCGGATGCGCCGCTGCACGCGCTCGAACTGGGCGACGTCGTGGAACTGATAGGTGTTGCGGCCGGCGTCCTTGGCGCGGGACATCGACGCGTCGGCAGCGCGTAGCAGCTCGTCGAGGTCGGCGCCGCGCGGGCCGGACAGGGCGATGCCGACGCTGCAGCCGACCTGCAGCTCGTGGCCGGCGACGGTCAGCGGCTGACTGAGCGCGTCGATGATCCGCTGCGCCACGGCGGCGGCGTCATCCGGCTGCTGGATGCCGCGCAGCAGCACGAGAAATTCGTCGCCGCCGTGGCGACCGATCATGCCGCTGCCGGGCACGCAGTCGCGCAGGCGCTCGGCCATGGCCTGCAGCAGCTCGTCGCCGACCAGGTGCCCCATCGCCTCGTTGACCAGCTTGAAGCGGTCCAGGTCGATGAACAGCAGGGCCAGCCCGTCCTCGCTGGCGGCCACCGCCTCCAGCGCCTGCTGGCGGAACGCGGCGCGGGTGGGCAGGCCGGTCAGGCTGTCGTAATGCGCCAGCCGCCGGATGCGCTCGTCGGCCTCGCGCTCGACGGTGATGTCGCGGATCAGGCCGGTGATCCGCCGCGGGCGGCCGTCGCGATGCGCCAGCTCGCCGACGACCTGCACCCAGACGCGGCGGCCGTCGGGCGTGGTCAGCGCGCCGCTGAGCTCGATGGTCTGGCCGGGCTCGCGGAAGGCGCGGATCGCGCCGTCGACCACCTGTCGCGCCTCGGGGTCGTACAGCGCGAGGATCCGCTCGAGCGGCGCGACCGTCCCCGCGGGCAGGCCGTGGATGCGGCAGGCCTCGTCGGTGAGGTGCACCCGCCCCGAATCGAGATCGAACTCGAAACCGCCGATCCGGCCCATCGCCGAAATGCGGTTGAGCAGCTCACTCTGCCAACGCATCGCCGCGTGGGCGCGGCGCTGCTCGGTGACGTCCTGCACCACGCCGAGCAGGCGCACCACCCGCCCGCCGGCATCGCACAGGCGCTCGGCGCGCACCACCAGCTGCCGCAGCTCGCCATCGCCGCGGTGCAGGTCGAGCTCGAGATCGCAGGGCTCGCCCCGGTGCAGCAGCCGGCCCAGCGCCTCGCGCAGCCGGGCGTAGGACTCGGCCGGATACAGCGCGCGCTGCTGCTCCAGCGTCGGCGCGCCGTGCTCCGGTGGCAGGGCAGCGATGCGGAACATCTCCTCCGACCACCACACCCGACCGCTGTCGGCCTCCCAGGCCCAGCTGCCGACCTGGGCGACGCGCTGCGCCTCCTTGAGCAGCAGCTCGCTCTCGCTCAGGCGTTCCTGCAGCGCCTTGTACGCGGTGATGTCGGTCTGCGTGCCGACCACCCGCTGCGGCCGTCCGTCCGGCCGCCAGGCCACGACCTTGCCGCGGTCGAGGATCCAGCGCCAACTGCCGTCACGGTGGCGCAACCGGTGTTCGCTGACGTAATGGGTGACGCCGCCGGCCAGCAGACGGTCGAGCTGCATGCGCAGGCCGGCGCGGTCGTCCGGGTGCATCAGCGCAAACACGTCGTCGAGCGCATGGCCCAGCTCGCCCTCACCGTAGCCGAGCATGGACAGCCAGCGCGAGGAGCGGCGCACGCGCCCGCTCTCGGCGTCCCAGTCCCACAACCCGTCCTCGACGTGCTCGACCGCCTCGTCCCAGCGGCCGTGCACCACCGCGTCGCGGGTGCTGCCGCCGGCGGTCGCCGGCGTCACGCTGAGCAGGAAACCGCGCGGCCGCCCGGCGTCGTCGCAGGCGCCGAGCAGGCGGCACTCGAGCGGTCCGAGCACGCTCGGCTGCTTCCAGTGGACGATGCGTTCGGGATGCGCCCGCAGCTGCGCGATGGCGGCCTCGATCGCCGGCCGCAGCTCGACCATCGCCTCCGGCAGCAGCAGCGGCTGCGCGTGCGGGCTGGCGAGCGCGGGACGCCCGGACAGATCGAGCGCGACCAGCGCCTGCTCCGGCAATCGACGCTCCGAGCTGGCGGCCAGGCGGCTGTCCATGTAGGCGCGGGGACTCCAGGCGAATATCCCGCAAGCCTAGCGTGTCCGCCGCGCGGTCACGGCAGCGCATCATCGAGCCTGTGACCCGATTCACACCGGTTCAGCCGCCCGTCCGGGAGACCCCGACAGCACGCCCGCGCCGCACCGGCCGACGCGGTTCGCGCCAGCCCCGAATCCGTGTCAAAATCCGCAGCCACGCGCCCGTAGCTCAGCTGGATAGAGTACTACCCTCCGAAGGTAGGGGTCACAGGTTCGACTCCTGTCGGGCGCGCCAGCTTCCCTCGCTTCGCCCGCGCATCCGCCGCGCCGAGGGAACGCCGCCTCCGCCACCCCGCCGACTGCGCCTGCGCGGGACTGGCGTCCCGACGGGCGCGCCAGCTTCCCTCGCTTCGCCCGCGCATCCGCCGCGCCGGGGGAACGCCGCCTCCGCCACCCCGCCGACTGCGCCTGCGCGGGACTGGCGTCCCGACGGGCGCGCCAGCTTCCCTCGCTTCGCCCGCGCATCCGCCGCGCCGAGGGAACGCCGCCTCCGCCATCCCGCCGACCGCGCCTGCGCGGGACTGGCGTCCCGACGGG
>JBEQAM010000301.1:0-3289 GCA_041640375.1 Rehaibacterium sp.
CGGATTGCCGAACCAGGCCGGCGCCGAGGAGGCCTTCACCGTCGCGCCGTTGTCGAATGCCAGCGTGTGGTCGCGGCTGTACGTTTCGTAGGCGAATTCGTGGTCGCCGCGCGACCAGCGGACGATGGCGGTGTGCTCGGACATGGCATGCTCCCGGAATGGTGCGACAAGCGTAGCCATTCCGCCCCCGGCTGCGCCATGCTCTCAGCGATGAAAACGCCGCCGTCCACCCGCATCACCACCGCCGCCGCCGCTCGCCGTCATGGCGTCGCCCGCGTGCTGTCCAAAGCCGGGTTGTGCTCGCGCACCCAGGCGGCCGAATGGGTGCGCGCCGGGCGGGTGGGCGTGAACGGGCGCATCGTGCGCGACCCGGAGCATCCGGTGGTGCAGGGGCGCGACCGGGTCGCGGTCGATGGGCGGCCCATCGCGGCGGCCGAGCGCGTGTACCTGGTGCTCAACAAGCCGCGTGGGCTGGTTACCACCGCCGCCGACGAGCGCGGTCGCGACACCGTCTACCGTTGTTTCGACGGTGCCGGACTGCCCTGGGTCGCGCCGGTCGGCCGGCTCGACAAGGCCAGCGAAGGGCTGCTGTTGTTCAGCAACGATCCGGAATGGGCGGCGCGCATCGCCGATCCGGACACCGGCCCGGACAAGACCTACCACGTGCAGGTCGACACGATGCCCGATGATGCGCTGCTGGCGGCGCTGCGCGCCGGCATCGTCGACGGCGGCGAACACTTGGCCGCGAAGTCGGCGCGGCTGCTGCGCGCCGGTGGCAAGAACGCCTGGCTCGACATCGTGCTCGACGAGGGCCGCAACCGGCAGATCCGCCGCCTGCTCGCCGCCTTCGACATCGGTGTGCTGCGGCTGGTGCGGGTCGGCATCGGGCCGTTGGCGCTGGGCGAGTTGCCCAAGGGCGGCTGGCGCCGCCTCACTCCCGACGAGGTCGCCTGGTTCCAGACGCGGTTTCAGCCAGGAGCGGGCGATCGCACTTGAGCTGAGCCAGCGTCCTTGCAGGGCCTTGGTGCTTGCAACGCCCGCATTTGAGCCGGCTCGGGCGTCGCAACGACCGGTTGGGGCCGCCCCGGCCCGCGCCGGGATGGCGATGCTCGGATGCTCTTTCCCGAGTCCCGCTCAGCCCGTGATCACGCCCAGCTCGCGGCCGACCTGGGTGAAGGCGGCGATGGCGCGGTCCAGGTGCTCCCGGGTGTGCGCGGCGCTCATCTGGGTGCGGATGCGGGCCTGTCCTCTCGGCACGACTGGATAGAAGAAGCCGATCGCGTAGATGCCTTCCTCCAGCAGCCGCTCGGCGAATTTCTGCGCCAGCGGCGCGTCGTACAGCATCACCGGCACGATCGGGTGCCCGCCGGGCTTGAGGTCGAAGCCGGCCTGCGTCATCCGCTCGCGGAAATAACGGGTGTTGTCGGCCAGCCTTTCGCGCAGGTCGCCGGCCGCGGCCAGCATGTCGAACACCTTGATGCCGGCAGCCACCACGTGCGGTGGCAGCGAGTTGGAGAACAGGTACGGCCGCGAGCGCTGGCGCAGCATCTCGATCACCTCCCTGCGGCCGGTAGTGAAGCCGCCGAGCGCGCCGCCCAGCGCCTTGCCGAGCGTGCCGGTGACGATGTCGATCTTGTCCAGCACGCCCTTGACCTCGGCCGAGCCGCGGCCGCTGGCGCCGAGGAAGCCGGTGGCGTGGCATTCGTCGATGTGCACCAGCGCGTCGTACCTGGCCGCGAGCCGGGTGATCTCGTCCAGCGGCGCGATGAAGCCGTCCATCGAGAACACGCCGTCGGTGGTGATCATGATCGTCTGCGCGCCGTCGGCGCGGGCCTGCTGGAGCTGCTTTTCCAGGTCGGCCATGTCGCAGTTGGCGTAGCGGTAGCGGCGCGCCTTGCACAGGCGCACGCCGTCGATGATCGAGGCGTGGTTGAGGGCGTCCGAGACGATGGCATCGTGCTCGCCCAGCAGCGGCTCGAACAGGCCGCCGTTGGCGTCGAAGCAGGCGGCGTAGAGGATCGCGTCCTGCTTGCCGAAGAAGTCGGCGATCTTCGCCTCCAGCTGCTTGTGCAGATCCTGGGTGCCGCAGATGAAGCGCACCGAGGCCATGCCGAAGCCGTGCGTGTCGAGCGCGTCCTTGGCGGCCTGGATCACCTCCGGGTGGTCGGCCAGCCCGAGGTAGTTGTTGGCGCAGAAGTTCAGCACCCGACGGCCGTCGGCCAGCTCGATTTCCGCCGACTGCGGGCTGGTGATGACGCGCTCGGACTTGAACAGCCCCTGCGCGCGGATGGACTCGAGCTCGGCGGCGTAACGCTGGATGGCGGTGGACATGGACGGTTCCGGGGCATCGGCTTTGCGGGGGAGCGCGGATTTTAGCCCAGCCGGGAGTATGGCCGTTTCGGCGGCGCCGCAGCGTTGCCTGTCTGGACAGCCCGGACGCGAGGGGGCCACGCGCCCGCGGGTGCGTGAACGCGGCGGGGCGCGCAGCGGCCGAGGATGCCCCCATGCACTACCGCGCCTTCATCAGCTACAGCCATCGCGATGCCCGCTGGGCGCGTTGGCTGCACCGTGCGCTCGAAGGCTACGCGGTGCCGCGCCGGCTGGTCGGCGCGGCGGGCGAGTTCGGCCCGGTGCCGGCGCGGTTGCGCCCGGTGTTCCGCGACCGCGACGAACTGGCCTCCGCGGGCGACTTGGGCCAGCGCGTGAAGGACGCGCTGGCGGCGTCGGAGGCGCTGGTGGTGATCTGCTCGCCGGCCGCCGCCGCCTCGCGCTGGGTGAACGAGGAGGTGCTCGCCTTCCGTCGCCTCGGTCGCGATGCGCGGCTGTACGTACTGATCGTCGACGGCGAGCCCAACACCGGCGATGCGCGCGAGTGCTTCCCGCCGGCGCTGCGCGACGGCGTCGACGGCTTGCCGCCGCTGGAGCCGATCGCCGCCGATGTGCGCCATGCGGGTGACGGTCGTGCATTGGCGCGGCTCAAGTTGCTCGCCGGTCTGCTCGGCGTGGCACTGGACGCCCTGCGTCAGCGTGAGGCACAGCGTCGCCATCGCCGCATGCTGGCGGCGGTGGCCACCTCGCTGGCCGGGATGATGCTGACCGGCTGGCTGGCCTGGAGCGCGAGCGTGGCGCGCGACGACGCGCGCCGCCGGCAGGACCAGGCCGAGGACCTGATCGAGTTCATGCTCACCGACCTCAAGGAGCGGCTGGAGGCCGTGCAGCGGCTGGACGTACTCGACGCCGCCGCCGACAAGGCGCGCGACTACTTCGACGCGCTGCCGCCGCGCGACCT
>JBEQAM010000302.1:0-3265 GCA_041640375.1 Rehaibacterium sp.
TCGGCTTCTCCCCATGCTCACTTTCCAGCAACTGATCCTGCGGCTGCAGCAATACTGGGACCGCCGTGGCTGCGTTTTGCTCCAGCCCTACGACATGGAGGTGGGCGCCGGCACCTTCCACACCGCTACCTTCCTGCGCGCCGTCGGCCCCGAGCCGTGGCGGGCCGCCTACGTCCAGCCCTCGCGCCGTCCCAAGGACGGCCGCTACGGCGAGAACCCGAACCGGCTGCAGCACTATTACCAGTACCAAGTGGTGCTCAAGCCCTCGCCCACCGACATCCTCGACCTCTATCTCGACTCCCTGCGGGAAATCGGCATCGAAGCGCGCGAGCACGACATCCGCTTCGTCGAGGACGACTGGGAGTCGCCGACGCTGGGCGCGTGGGGCCTGGGCTGGGAAGTGTGGCTGAACGGCATGGAAATCACTCAGTTCACCTATTTCCAGGAAGTGGGCGGCATCGCCTGCAAGCCCATCATGGGCGAGATCACCTACGGCCTCGAGCGCCTGGCCATGTACCTGCAGGGCGTCGAGAGCGTCTTCGACCTGACCTGGGCGCCGGGCGTGAGCTACGGCGACGTCTATCACCAGAACGAGGTGGAGCAGTCCACGTACAACTTCGAGCAGGCCAATACCGAGGTTCTGTTCGCCCACTTCGTCCATTACGAGGCCGAGGCGAAGCGGCTGTTCGAGGCGAGGCTCCCGCTGCCCGGCTACGAGATGGTGATGAAGTGTTCCCACACCTTCAACCTCCTGGACGCCCGCGGCGCCATCTCGGTCACCGAGCGCGCCGCCTACATCGGCCGGGTGCGGGCGCTGGCGCGGATGGCGGCGCAGGCCTACTACGCCTCGCGCAAAGCGCTGGGGTTTCCGGGGGCGAGCCGCCAGGCGGTGGAGGCGTTCATCGGCGCGGACGAGTTGCCCGAGGTCCTCGCGCTGCGGGGCGCGGAGGCCGCGCGATGACCACCGACACGCTGCTGGTGGAGCTGTTCACCGAGGAGCTGCCGCCGAAGGCGCTCAAGGGCCTGGGCGAGGCTTTCGCCGGCGCGCTGCGCGACGGGCTGGCCGCCCGCGAGTTCCTCGATGAGGGCAGCGAGCTTTCCTGGTACGCGACCCCGCGCCGGCTGGCCGCGCGGATCAGGAACGTGCGCCGCAAGTCGCCGGACAAGCCGCGCGAGCGCGCGCTGGTACCCGCCAGCGTCGGCTTCGACGCCGCCGGCCAGCCGACGCCGGCACTGCTGAAGAAGCTGGAATCGCTGGGCGCCAGCGTCGCCGATATCGACAAGATCCGGCGCGTGCAGGAGGGCCGGATCGAGAAGCTGATCCTGGCCGATGTCGCCGCGGGCCAGCCGCTGAGCAGCGGCGTGCAGGCCGCGCTGGAAGAAGCCATCGACAGGCTGCCGATCCCCAAGGTGATGACCTACCAGCTCGACGACGGCCTCACCACGGTCAGGTTCGTGCGCCCGGCCCATGGCCTGGTGGCGCTGTGGGGCGGCGACGTCGTGCCGGCGAGCGCGCTGGGACTGGAGTCCGGCAGGACGACTCACGGCCACCGGTTCCTCGGCGCCGCCGACATCGCCCTCGCCCATGCCGACGACTACGAGGAGAGGCTCGGGCGGGACGGCAAGGTGATCGCCTCGTTCGACAAGCGCCGCGCCGAAATCGAATCCCAGCTCAAGGCGAAGGCCGCCGAGCTGAACGCGGTGCTGAACGCCGACGACGCGCTGCTGGACGAGGTGACGGCGCTGGTGGAGTGGCCGGTGGTCTACGTCGCCCGCTTCGAGCGCGAGTTCCTGGCGGTGCCCCAGGAATGCCTGATTCTCACCATGCGCACCAACCAGAAGTACTTCCCGCTGTTCGACGCGGGCGGGCGGCTCACCGAGAACTTCCTGGTGGTGTCCAACATGGAGGTCGCCGATCCCGCCAACATCGTCGACGGCAACCGCCGCGTGGTGCGGCCGCGGCTCGCCGATGCCCGCTTCTTCTACGACACCGACCGCAAGGAGCGGCTCGAGGCGCGGGTGCCGCGCCTCGCCAGCGTCGTCTATCACAACCGGCTCGGCAGCCAGCTCGCCCGCGTCGAGCGCATCCGCAAGGTGGCCGGCGGGATCGCGGCCCAGCTGCGCGCCGACCAAGACGCCGCCGAGCGCGCCGCGTGGCTGGCCAAGGCGGACCTGGCGACCGGCATGGTGGGCGAGTTCCCCGAGCTGCAGGGCATCATGGGCCGCTACTACGCGCTCAACGACGGCGAGCCGGCGGTGGTGGCGGACGCGATCGAGCAGCACTACCGGCCGCGCTTCGCCAGCGACGCGCTGCCCGAAGGCAACGTCGCGTGCGCGGTAGCGCTGGCCGACAAGCTGGACACGCTGGTGGGCATCTTCGGTATCGGCCTCGCCCCCACCGGCGAGAAGGACCCCTACGCGCTGCGGCGCGCGGCCGTGGGCGTGCTGCGCATCCTCTCGGAGCGGAGCCTGCCGCTGGAGCTGCCCCAGCTGCTGCAGGCGGCGCGCAACGTCTTCCCGCCCGAGACGGTGGCCGACAGCGTCACCGTCGACGTCTACGAGTTCATGCTGGAGCGGCTGCGCCAGCTGCTGCGCGCCCAAGGCTACGGCGCCGACGAGGTGGAGGCGGTGGTGAGCCAGCGGCCCTCGCGCATCGACCGCGTCGTGCCGCGGCTGGAGGCGGTGCAGGCTTTCCGCCGGCTGCCCGAGTCGGAGAGCCTGGCCGCCGCCAACAAGCGCATCCAGAACATCCTCAAGAAGGCCGACGGCGCGGCCGCCGAGCCGGACCCGGCTCTGCTGCAGGAGCCGGCGGAGAAGGCGCTGTTCGCCGCGACCACGCGGCTCGCGCCGCTGGTGGACTCGCTCATCGCCAGCGGCGACTACACCGACGCGCTGTGCGCGCTGGCCCAGGTGCGCGGCGAGGTGGATGCGTTCTTCGACCAGGTGATGGTGATGACCGACGAGCCGCTGATCCGCGCCAACCGCCTGGCGCTGCTCGCGCGCCTCGGCGGCATGATGAACCGGGTGGCGGACATCGCCAAGCTGGCATAATTCGGACTTTCCCGCCGCCATGCCCGATTCCGGCCGCCAGAAGCTCGTCATCCTCGACCGCGACGGCGTCATCAACTTCGACAGCGCCAACTTCATCAAGTCGCCGGACGAGTGGCGGCCGCTTCCCGGCAGCCTCGAGGCGATCGCGCGGCTGACCCAGGCGGGCTACCGGGTGGTGGTGGCCACCAACCAGTCCGGCGTGGGCCGCGGCCTG
>JBEQAM010000303.1:0-3251 GCA_041640375.1 Rehaibacterium sp.
GCTGCCGGCTGGCGCTGAAGCGGGCCCGCGCCGCAGCGGCCTGAACGCCGCACATCCAGCGACCGCGGCCGCCGTGCCGCCCGCCGCCGGCCTGCGCTATCGTCGTCGTGGGTCGCCGTGGGTGGAACGAATCCGCCCACGGCGAGTCATACCCCCCCACGTCTTCGGTGCGAGCGAGGCTCATGGTCAGGAAGAAGCGTCCGGTCTGGCAGGGAGCGGTCGGCGTCGCGGCCGTGGTGGTGGCGATCGCGGTCGGGGTGTGGTTCGCGCGCCAGGGCCAGACGCCGGTGGTCCTGCCGCCGGCAGCGCCGGCCGATACGGTGGTCGAGGCCGAGACAGGCGAGCGCCATCCGATCGGGCAGGCGCAGGTGGACGCCGAGCCGGAATCGCCGGAGACGCTGCCGCCGCTGGCAGAGAGCGACGCCGCGGTGATCGAGGCCCTGCAGGCGCTGGCCGGCGACGGCGATCCGCTGTGGATCCCGCAGTACCTGGTGCAGCGCTTCGTCGCCACCGTCGACAACCTGCCGCGGCAGAAGCTGGCGCCGCCGCTGCGGCCGGTGAAGCCGGCGCCCGGTGCGCTGCGGGTGCGCGAGGAGGCCGACGGCCGGGTCGTGCTCGACCCGGCCAATGCCGCGCGTTACGCGCGCCACCTCACCGTCGCCGAGGCCGTCGACAGCGCGCGTGCGGTGGCGCTGTACGTGCGCTTCTATCCGTTGTTCCAGCAGGCCTACCGCGAGCTGGGCTACCCGGGCGCGCACTTCAACGACCGTCTGGTCGAGGTCATCGACCACCTGCTGGCGGCGCCTGAGATCGACGACCCGCCGACGCTGGTGCCGGAGAAGGGCGGCTGGGCCTTCGCCGACCCGGCGCTGGAGTCGCTCTCGTCCGGTCACAAGATCCTGCTGCGCATCGGTCCGGACAACGCGCGCCGCGCCAAGGCCAAGCTGCGCGAGCTGCGGGCGGTGCTGACCGGGGAACCGTTGCCGCGCTGAACGGCTCACTGCTTGCCTTGCACTCGGCGCCGATTCGAACGTTCGGGGGAGGGTCATGAAGCGGATCGTGTTGGCCGGCCTGCTGGGCGGCCTGGTGGTGTTTTTCTGGGGCGCGGTGGCGCACATGGCGCTGCCATTGGGCGAGATCGGCCTGCGCAAGCCGGATGCGCCGGGGCAGCAGGCCGTGCTGGCGGCGCTGCACGACAACCTCGGCGTGGAGGGCGTGTACCTGCTGCCGATGATGTCGGACGCGCAGTGGGCGGACCCGGAGCAGGCCGCGGCGTTCTCGCACGAGGCGGCGCGGATGCCGTTCGCCTTCGTGGTGTTCCAGCCGCGGGGCGTGGACACGGTGGCACAGTTCCCGATCCTGCTCGGCCGGCAGGCAGTGAGCGACATCCTCGGCGCGCTGGTCGCGGCGTGGATCGTCTCGCTGATGGCGGTCTCGCTGTTGCGGCGCGCGCTGGCGGTGGCCGGCATGGGCGTGTTCGCCTGGCTGGCGATCAGCCTGCCGTACTGGAACTGGTACCGCTTCCCGCTCGACTTCACCCTGGCCACGTTGGCCACGCAGGCGATCGGCTGGCTGCTCGGCGGCCTGGTGATCGCCTGGGCGCTGGCGCCCCGCCAGCGCTGACGGGCGCGGGGGCGCCACGGCGCCCCCGCGGCGGACGCCGGGCTATTGCGCGGCCTCCGCCGCCTGCTCGACCGCCAGACGCCGGTCCAGCCAGCGCTCGGCACCGTCGGCGTACTTGCGGCAGGCCTCGGCATCGACGAACACCGAATGGTCGTCCGGCGACGCCTGCCGCGCCTGGCGCTCGAACAGGCCGGTGAAGCCCGGGTGCGTCGACACCAGGATGTCGCAGGGGAGCTGGCGCAGCTTGTCGATGCTGCGGCGGAATTCCGCCACCCGCGCGCCGCCGTCGGCGGTGAAGCGGAAGTCCTCGGCCGACACCGCGGTCAGGCTGTCGGCGTAGACCAGGTTCAGGCATTCGCCGGCCGTGCAACTGCGCCAGTGCCAGGTGGTGCCGCCGGGCGCGTGGCCGGGCGTGTGGTGGGCGGTGAGGGTGATGTCGCCGAGGGTGATGGTCTCGCCGTCGCCGATCTCCACGACGTCGGGAACGGGCGGAAAACGGTTCGCTTCCTCGCCCAGGCCGTACTGCGGATCGTCCGGCGGCGCGTTGCCGCGCCGCAGCGCGTCCGCGCCGCGCGGGCTGGCGGCCACCGCGGCGCCGCTCATGCGCTGCAGCGCGGCGAGGCCGCCGGCATGGTCGTAATGCGCATGCGAGTTGACGATCCACTTCACGTCCTCGATGCGGTAGCCGAGCGCGGCGATGTTGCGCGCGATCGGCTCGGCGGACTGCGGCAGCGCGCCGTCGAGCAGGATCAGGCCGTCGCCGCTGTCGATCAGTACCGCCCCCAGCCCCTGCGGACCGACGTAGAAGCTCTTGCCGTGCAGGCGGAACGGCGCCTGCGGTGCGTTCCAGTCGTCGCAGGCGGCGCATAGCTTGGGCGCAGTGTCGGCGGCGGTGGCGAGTGTGAGGGCGAGTGCGAGCATGGAGCGTCCTGTGCCGGCGGCGGGGCGGGCAGTGTCGCTGCGCGGGTGGGCGGGCGGTGGACACGATTGTGACGATTCGCGGGCAATGCGTGCGACGCGCGGCGGTAGAATCGCGGCCCCGCCATGCGAAGGCCCCGGTGTGTCCGCGCACCACGATCCCGCCCTCGACACCCTGTTGCTGCCGTTCGCCGACGGCATGCTGCGCTGGCCGGCCGACGGCCGCGTGCTGTTCCTGCACGCGCGCGACGGCTGGGCGCTGCGCCGCTTTCCGCTGGCCGGGCTGGTCTGCGAGCAGGGCTTCAAGCCGTTCGCCGATGTGCTCGCGCACGCCGGGCTGGCGGTGGTGGCGCGGGCCGAGGGACGGTTCCCGCTGGTGCTGGCGCTGCCGCCGCGCCAGCGCGACGAAGCGCGCGCGCTGCTGGCCCGCGCGCTCGACCATCTCGAACCCGGCGGCGTGCTGGTCGCCTGCCAATCGAACCTGGAGGGTGCGCGTTCCGGCGAGGACGACCTGGCGCGGCTCGCCGGCCTCGCCGGCAATTTCAGCAAGCACAAATGCCGCGTCTACTGGACGCGCGGCGACGCGGTCGATGCCGCGCTGCACGCGCAGTGGCGCGTGCTGGATGCGCCGCGGCCGATCCTCGATGGCCGTTTCCTCAGCCGCCCCGGCCTGTTCGCCTGGGATCGTGTCGATGCCGCCTCGGCGCTGT
>JBEQAM010000304.1:0-3216 GCA_041640375.1 Rehaibacterium sp.
GGCGCCGGCGAGCGCAGCGAGCGCGGCTATGGCAGCAACCAGCGTGGCGGCGGCGCCCAGCCCGGCCGCGCGCCGCAGCAGAAGGCGCCGGTCGAGGACGGCTTCCCCGACGACGACATCCCGTTCTGAGCGTCGGACGCGCATGAAAACCTGGCTGGTCACCGGCGGCGCCGGATTCATCGGCGGCAATTTCGTGCTCGATGCGGTGGCGGCCGGCGTGCGCGTGGTCAATCTCGATGCGCTCACCTACGCCGGCAACCTCGACACGCTGGCGTCCCTGCGGCACGACCCGCGGCACGTCTTCGTCGAGGGCGACATCGGCGACCGCGCGCTGGTCGCGCGGCTGCTCGCCGAGTACCGGCCCGAGGCGGTGATCAACTTCGCCGCCGAGAGCCACGTCGACCGCTCGATCGACGGCCCGGCGGCTTTCGTGCAGACCAATGTGGTCGGCACCCTGGCGTTGCTCGAATGCGCCCGCGACCACTGGCGCTCGCTGGAAGGCGCGGCGCGCGACGGCTTTCGCTTCCTGCACGTCTCCACCGACGAGGTCTACGGCTCGCTCGGCGACACCGGCAAGTTCACCGAGGACACGCCGTACGCGCCCAATTCGCCGTACTCGGCCTCGAAGGCCGCGTCCGACCACCTGGTGCGCGCCTTCCATCACACTTATGGCTTGCCGACGCTCACCACCAACTGCTCCAACAACTACGGTCCGTACCAGTTCCCCGAGAAGCTGATCCCGCTGATGATCGCCAAGGCGCTCGCCGGCGAGCCGCTGCCGGTGTACGGCGATGGCCGCAACGTGCGCGATTGGCTGTACGTCAAGGATCATTGCGCGGCGATCCGTCGCGTGCTCGAGGCCGGTCGCGTCGGCGAGACCTACAACATCGGCGGCGAGGCCGAGCGGCAGAACATCGAGGTGGTGAACACGATCTGCGCCCTGCTCGACGCGCGTTGTCCGCGCGAGGACGGCCTGCCGCGCGCCAGGTTGATCACCTATGTGAAGGACCGGCCCGGCCACGACCGCCGCTACGCCGTCGACACCTCCAAGATCCGCCGTGAACTGGGCTGGGCACCGGCGATGAGTTTCGAGGACGGCATGGCGGCGACCGTGGACTGGTATCTCGGCCATCAGGCCTGGGTGAACCGCGTGCTGGACGGCAGCTACCGTCTGGAGCGGATCGGGCGAGGCGAGGGGTAGCGGATGGCCGGGCCGGGCTGTCCGGAGAGGGCGGCCTGGCGGCATGGACGGCTGGGCATGAAGCCGGCGCGCATATGAGGGAGACTGGCATGAGCCATCGACGCGGCATCATCCTCGCCGGCGGGTCCGGCACCCGCCTGTATCCGATCACCCAGGCGGTCAGCAAGCAGCTGCTGCCGGTGTACGACAAACCGATGATCTACTACCCGCTCAGCGTGCTGATGCTGGCGGGCATCCGCGAGGTGCTGATCATCAACACCCCGCACGAGCAGGCGTTGTTCCAGCGTCTGCTCGGCGACGGCTCGCAGTGGGGCATGCGCTTCGAGTACGCCGTGCAGCCTGAGCCCGAGGGACTGGCGCAGGCCTACCTGATCGGCCGCGAGTTCGTCGCCGGGCGGCCGAGCTGCCTGGTGCTCGGCGACAACATCTTCTACGGCCACGGCCTGACCGAGCTGCTGCGTCGGGCCAGTGCGCGCGAGCAGGGCGCCACCGTGTTCGGCTACTGGGTGAAGGACCCGCAGCGTTATGGTGTGGCCGAGTTCGACGCCGATGGCCGCGTGGTCGGGTTGGAGGAAAAGCCGGCCCGGCCGAAGTCGAACTATGCCGTCACCGGCCTGTATTTCTACGACGGCCGCGCCAGCGACTACGCCGCCACGTTGAAACCCTCGGCGCGCGGCGAGCTGGAGATCACCGACCTCAACCGCTGCTACCTCGACGACGGCACGCTGCACCTGGAAAAGATGGGGCGCGGCTATGCCTGGCTCGACACCGGCACCCACGAGTCGCTGCTGCACGCGGCCAACTTCATCGAGACCATCGAGGCGCGTCAGGGCTTGCGGGTGAGCTGTCCGGAAGAGATCGCCTGGGGCAACGGCTGGATCGATGCCGCGCAGCTCGAAGCACTCGCCAAGCCGTTGATCAAGAACGGCTACGGCGAATACCTGATGGGCCTGATCGAGCACGGGAGGATCGCGTGAAGCTCGTCCAGACCGACCTGCCCGGCTGCCTCGTCATCGAGCCGCAGGTGTTCGGCGACGCACGCGGGTTTTTCTATGAGGCCTGGAACGCCGAGCGCTTCCGCGCGCACGGGCTCGATCTCGAGTTCGTCCAGAGCAACGTGTCCTGTTCCAGCCGCGGCGTGCTGCGCGGCCTGCATTACCAGTGGCCCAATCCGCAGGGCAAGCTGGTCAGCGTGCTCGAAGGCGAGGTCTACGACGTCGCCGTCGACATCCGCCGCGGCTCGCCGCACTTCGGCCGCTGGGTGGCGGTGCTGCTCAGCGCGGAGAACAAGCGCCACTTCTGGATTCCGGAAGGTTTCGCGCATGGCTTCGTGGTGCTCAGCGAGCGCGCCGTGTTCAGCTACCTGTGCACCGCGCCCTACGACAAGGCCGGCGACGCCGGCGTGCGCTGGAACGACGCCGCCATCGGCATCGACTGGCCGGTGAGCGAGCCGCTGCTGTCGGCCAAGGATGCGCAGGCGCCGTTCCTCGCCGAGGTGCCGCCCGAGCGCCTGCCGGAGTACGGCGCATGAAGTGCCTGCTGATCGGCGCCGACGGCCAGCTCGGCTTCGAGCTGACCCGTGCGCTCGCCCCGCTCGGCGAACTGGTCGGCACCACGCTCACTGGTCGCGCGCCGGGCGGCGTGGCCTGCGAGGCGCTGGATCTGTCCGACCCGGCGCAGGTGGCGGCCCTGGCTGCGCGGCATCGGCCGGACCTGATCGTCAACGCCGCCGCCTACACCGCGGTGGACCGCGCCGAGGACGAGCCGGCGCTGGCGAAGGCGATCAACGCCGAGGCGGTCGCCGTACTGGCCCGTCACTGCGCCGACCACGGCGCGCGGCTGGTGCATTACTCGACCGATTACGTCTTCGATGGCGCCGCGACCCGCCCGTACCGCGAGGACGACGCCACCGCGCCGCTCGGCGTCTACGGCCGCACCAAGCGCGACGGCGAGGACGCCGTGCGTGCCAGCGGCTGCGCGCACATGATCTTCCGTACCGCCTGGGTGTATGCCGC
>JBEQAM010000305.1:0-3216 GCA_041640375.1 Rehaibacterium sp.
GACCTTGTCGCAGGCAACCTCCGCCAACAGGTCGAGCGTCCGCTGGAACTGGGCCTCGGTTTCGCCCGGGAAGCCAACGATGATGTCGGTCGCGATCGTCACGCCCGGCATGCGCTCGCGCACCTTTCGGACAGGATGTCCGAAAGGCGCAACTTCGGGGTGCCCTTTCTTTGGGTCACCTTTCTTTGGGCAAGCAAAGAAAGGTGACTCGGGCGCCGGCAGGCGCACGAAACCCCCGGCGCAAAGCGCCGGCCAGATCGCAGCCACCCTCAGCGCGGCGGACATGCGTCGCATCAGAACAGCTCCACCTCGCCCGCCAACGGCGTCGCCCGCAAGCGTTCGACGTAGGCCGTCTCCTCCGCCCGCACCTGCGCGTCGTGCGCGTGCGGCAGCCGCTTGACCAGCACCCGGCCGGTGACCGGGAAGAAGCACACCTTGCGCGGATGGATGCCGCCCAGGTCCTCGGCCAGCACCGGAATCCGCTCCGCGCCCAGATAGTCGCGCACGAACTGCGCGTTGCGCGTGCCCACCGGCTGCGACACGAAGCCCTTGAGCACGTTGCCGCCGCCGAACACCTTGGCCTCCAGCCGCTCGCGCCGCGCGCCCTGCTTGAGCAGCGCATTGATCAGCAGCTCCATCGCGTGGCTGCCGTAGCGCGCCGGCTCGCCCTGGCTGGCGTCGCCGTCGGGCAGCATGAAGTGGTTCATGCCGCCCAAACCGAGCACCGGGTCGCGCAGGCAGGCGGCCACGCAGGAGCCGAGCACGGTGACCAGCGCCATGTCCTGGCTGGTGGCGTAGTACTCGGCAGGCAAGAGCTTGGCGGCGTCGCTGCCGAGCACGCTGTCGTAGTAGAACAGCGGCGCCGCGCGCGAGCGTTCTGCGGCGACCGGGTCGTGGATGCGGGCCTGGCGCAGCCTCATGCCGCCGCCCCCGTCCGCCGGTAGACGGTACGCCCGCAGGGCCTCATCAGGTCGGCGCAGTGCAGGAAGCTCTCGGAATGGCCGGCGAAGAACAGCCCGTCGCTCGCCAGCAGCGGCATCTGCCGCTCCAGGATCGCACGCTGGGTCGGCTTGTCGAAGTAGATCATCACGTTGCGGCAGAAGATGGCGTCGTAGGGGCCGCTCAGGTCGTAGCCGGCGTCGAGCAGGTTGAGCTGGGCGAAGGAGACCAGTGGCCGCAGCGCCGGCGCCACGCGGCAGAGGCCCTCGTGCGGCCCGGTGCCGCGCTGGAAGAAGCTGTCGCGGCGCGCCCGCGACAGCCCGGCGATACGCTCGATCGGATACACGCCGCGCTCGCCGATCGCCAGCACCTGGGTGTCGATGTCGGTGGCGAGGATCTCCACCGGCGGGGTCAGCGTGCCGAACGCCTCGCAGGCGGTGATCGCCAGCGACCACGGCTCCTCGCCGGTGGAGGCGGCGGCGCACCAGATCCGCAGCCGGTGCCTGCCGGCGCGCGCCCGCAGATGCTCGCGCAGGATGTCGAAGTGGTGCGGCTCGCGGAAGAACGAGGTCAGGTTGGTGGTGAGCGCGTTGGTGAACGCCTGCCACTCGTCGCCGCCTTCGTTTTCGAGGCGGTCCAGGTAGGCCTGGAACGTCGTCAGCCCGAGCGCGCGCAGTCGCCGCGACAGCCGGCTGTAGACCATGTCGCGCTTGCTGTCGGCCAGGGCGATGCCGGCGCGGGCGCGGATCAGCGCGCAGACGCGGCGGAAGTCGCGCTCGGTGTAGGCGAACTCGCGGCGTTGGTCGATATCGGCAGATGCGGAGGCCATGTGCTGCTGCCTGTACTGCGGAAATGTCCGGCTCAAGGCATCGCCGCAGCCATGTGCCCGTCGAGGACAGCGAGCTCGTCACGTCGCAACAGGCCTGCGGTGTCCAGCAGGAACACCAAGCGCTCGCCGATCAGGCCGATCCCCGCCAGGTGGCTGGTGTCGATGCCGATGTCCGAAGGCGGCGGCGGACGCAGGTCGCCGGCCGCCAGTGCCACTACCTCCTCGACACTGTCGGCAACCGCGGCGATGCGGCGGCCGCCCAGGTCGAGCACGATCATCACCGTGCTGCCATCGAGCACTGCCTCGGCGGCGCGCAGCTTGCGCCGCAGATCGATCACCGGCACCAGTTCGCCACGCAGGTCGATCGCACCGCGCAGGTACTCCGGCGCATCCGGCAGCGGATTGACCGCATCGTGGCCACGGATCTCCCGCACCTGCAGGATCCCGACGCCGTAGTGGAGGTCGCCGAGCCGGAAGATCAGGTATTCGCCGGGTGCGCAGGCGCCCATCGCATCAGAACTCCCGCCAGTGCTGATCGTCGCCGGCCGTGGCCATCGCCGGGGACGGCTTGCGGACGGCCTTGGGCGCGGCGGCCAGGGCCGGCCTGGCGCCTTCCACCCTCACGCGCAGGGCACGGATCGCCGCCACCGTCTTGCGCGTGGCCTCGGTGAACTCGCCGTCGATCAGGCGCCGGGCCTGGTCGCGCTTGCCGGCAGCGACCAGGCGCGCCACGTCGCCGGCGGTGCGATGGAAGTGCGCATGGCTGTCCTTGAGCGCAGCGAACTCCGGCAGCTCGGCCAAGCGCTGGCCCTTGCCGTAGATCCACTGGCCAAGGGCGCAGACGTTGTCCTTGCCGGCGGTTGCGGGGTCGATCGCCTCACCGCCGCCGTCGAGATAGGCCTTCAGCCGTAGCTTCCAGGCCTGGTGGGCCTCGATCATGTCGTCGAACGAACGCAGGTCGGCGGCTTCGGCGGGCGCCCTGGGCGTGCGCCCGGTCGCCTGCTCGCCGGCGGCAAGGCGGAACACCGCCACCGCCCTGGCAAGCCCCTCGGCCTGCTCATCGAGTGCGCGCGCCGCGGCGGCGGCTTCCTCCACCAGCGCCGCGTTCTGCTGCGTCACCTCGTCCATCTGCACCACAGTCCGGTTGACCTGCTCGATGCCCGAGGCCTGCTCGTCGGAAGCGGCGGCGATCTCGGACATGATGTCGGTCACCCGCTTCACCGAGGCCATGATCTCCTGCATGGTGTGGCCGGCCTCGTCGGCCAGCGCCGTGCCGTCGGCGACCTTGCCCACCGAGTCGCTGATCAGCGCCTTGATCTCGCGGGCCGCCTCGGCCGAACGCTGCGCCAGCGCCCGCACCTCCGACGCCACCACGGCGAAGCCACGGCCCTGCTCACCGGCACGCGCCGCCTCGACCGCGGCGTTGAGCGCCAGGATGTTGGTCTGGA
>JBEQAM010000306.1:0-3202 GCA_041640375.1 Rehaibacterium sp.
GGCCTGCTGCGCGTGTACGACCTGGAAGAACTCTTCGCCGCCGCCAACACCCTGGCCCGACTGCGTCCGACCGTTGGTCAGCGGCTGGCGATCCTGACCAATGGCGGCGGCGTCGGCATCCTCGCCATCGACCGCCTGATCGACCTCGGCGGCGAAGCGGCCGGACTGTCGCCGCCGACCCTCGCCAGGCTCGACGCCACGCTGCCGCCGACCTGGTCGCGCGGCAACCCCGTCGACATCGTCGGCGACGCCGACGGCGCGCGTTACCTCGCCGCGCTCCAGGCCCTGCTCGACGCTCCCGAGTGCGATGGCGTGCTGGTCGTGCACGTGCCCACCGCGCTGGTCGATCCGGTGGAGATCGCCGACACGCTGGCCGCCGAACTCGCCACGCGCCACCGCGCCGGCACCCTGGCCAAGCCGGTGCTGGCCTGCTGGCTCAGCCGCGAAGCCGAGGCGCGGCAACGCTTCGCTGCCGCCGGCGTGCCCTGCTACCGCACCCTCACCGGCGCGGTGCGCGGTTTCATGCACCTGGTCCGCTACACGCAGGCGCAGGCGCAGCTGCTGGAAACGCCACCCTCGCTGCCGGCCGACTTCACTCCCGAACCCGAGCGCGCCCGCGCCGTGGTGCGCGCCGCGCTCGCCCGCGGCGACCGCTGGCTCGACCCGCTGGCGGTGGCCGAGCTGCTGGCCGCCTACGACATCCCCGCCCCGCCGGTGGCGCTGGCCAAGGATGCCGACGAAGCCGCCCGCCTCGCCGCCTCCCTGCTGCGCAGGCACGACGCGCTGGCGCTGAAGATCCACTCGCGCGACATCCCCCACAAATCCGATGTCGGCGGCGTCGTGCTCGGGCTGGACAGCATCGAAGCCGTGCACACCGCCGCCGAGGCCATGCTCGCCCGCGTCGCGCGCGAAAAACCCGATGCCCGCGTCGATGGCCTGCTGCTGCAACCGATGGTGAGCCGCCCGCGCGCCCGCGAACTGATCGCCGGCCTCGCCGACGACCCGATCTTCGGCCCGGTGGTGCTGTTCGGCGCCGGCGGCATCGCCGTGGAAGTGATGGACGACACCGCGCTGGCCCTGCCGCCGCTGCACCTCAACCTCGCCCATGGCCTGATCCGCCGCACCCGCGTCTCGCGCCTGCTCGACGGCTTCCGCGACCGCCCCGCCGCCGACCGCGACGCGGTCGCGCTCACCCTGGTCAAGCTCGCCCAGCTCAGCGCCGACGTGCCCGAACTGCGCGAGCTGGACATCAACCCGCTGCTGGCCGACGAAAACGGCGTGCTCGCGCTCGACGTGCGCGCCCTGATCGCGCCCGGCGACGCCACCGGGGCCGTCACCAACCCGCGCTTCGCCATCAAGCCCTACCCCAAGGAGCTCGAAGGCCGCCTGGTCCTGCGCGACGGCGAGGAAGTCGCAGTGCGCCCGGTACGCCCCGAGGACGAGGACCGTCTGCGCCGCTTCTTCGCGAAGATGGACGAACACGACCTGCGCCAACGCTACTTCGCCGCCGTGCGCCACCAGAGCCACGGCTTCATCGCCCGCCTGACCCAGGTGGACTACGCCCGCGTGATCATGCTGCTCGCGGTCGATGCCGACGACGAAGTGCTGGGCCTGGCCCACATCCACGCCGACCCCGATGGCGAAGCCGGCGAATACGCCATCCTGGTCCGCACGGATCTCAAGGGCCGCGGCCTGGGTTGGGCGCTGATGCAGCGCCTGATCGAGCACGCCGCCCGCGCCGGCCTGCGCCGCATCACCGGCCAGGTGCTGCGCGAGAACGCCACCATGCTCGCCATGTGCCGCGAACTCGGCTTCGACCTGGCCCCCGAACCGGACGACGAACGCATCGTCCGCGTCGAACTGCCCATCGCCGAATCACCCGCCGCCCCCGTTTGCCGTGCAGGAACGACGCGGTCGCCCGTCGAAGGCTGAGGGCGTGGGCCGCGACCGCGCTGGGCGGCTCAGCCGAGCAGGATGCGCTCGACGATCGCGCGGTACAGCGCCGGCAGGGCCTCCAGCTCGGCCAGCGCCACCCGCTCGTCGACCTTGTGGATGCTGGCGTTGACCGGCCCCAGCTCGACCACCTCGGCGCCGAGCGGCGCGATGAAACGGCCGTCGGAGGTGCCGCCGCCGGTGTTCTCGTCCGGCCTCACGCCCAACTGCTCGACCAGCACGCCACGCACCGCGTCACGCAGGCGACCTTCACGGGTGTGGAACGGTTCGCCGGAGCGATGCCAGGCGATGTCGGCCCGCACGCCGTGGCGCGTGAGCACGTCCTCGATCTCGGCCACCAGCGCATCGGCCGTCCAGCGTGGCGAATAGCGCAGGTTGAACTGCACCGTGGCCGTGCCGGGGATCACGTTGCTGGCGCCGGTGCCGGCAGTGAAGTTGGCGATCTGGAACGAAGTCGGCGGGAAATCGGGATACGGCTCACTGTCCCACTGGCGCGCCGCCAGCGCGGCCAGCGCCGGCAGCGCGGCGTGGATCGGGTTGAGCGCCTTGTCGGGATAGGCGACGTGGCCCTGTATGCCATGCACCGTCATGGTTCCCGTGAGCGAACCGCGGCGGCCGATGCGCACCACGTCGCCCAGACGCGCCGCCGAACTCGGCTCGCCGACCAGGCAGAAATCGATGCGCCGGCCTTCGGCGCGAAAGCGCTCGGCCACCCTGCGCACGCCGTCGATGGCGTCGCCCTCCTCGTCGGAGGTGAGCAGCAGCGCGACCGTGCCGGGATGCTCCGGATGGGCAGCGACGAACGCCTCCAGCGCCAGCACGAAGGCCGCCACGCTGCCCTTCATGTCGGCCGCGCCGCGGCCGTAGAGAAAGCCGTCACGCACCTCCGGCACGAACGGGTCCGAGGCCCATGCCTCGCGCGGCCCCGCCGGCACCACGTCAGTGTGGCCGAGCAAGCACAGCACCGGCCCGCCCTGGCCGTGCGCGGCCCACAGATTGGCCACCCCGCCGTACGGCAGGTGCTCGACGCGGAAGCCGGCCCTGACCAGCCGTTCCGCGATCAGTACCTGGCAGCCGGCGTCGTCCGGCGTCACCGAAGGCCGGCGGATCAGTTCGCAGGTGAGTTCGAGGAGGGTGGACATCTGGATGACGGTGAGCGGGAAGTATGTCAACCAGGCACGCGACGACGGACCTGGCGCCTCGTGCAGCGACCGGCCCCTCGACGCACCCGGCACGACCGGGCGTGACG
>JBEQAM010000307.1:0-3185 GCA_041640375.1 Rehaibacterium sp.
CGGGAGCATGCCATGTCCGAGCACACCGCGATCGTCCGCTGGTCGCGCGGCGACCACGAATTCGCCTACGAAACGTACAGCCGCGACCACACGCTGGCATTCGACAACGGCGCGACGGTGAAGGCCTCCTCGGCGCCGGCCTGGTTCGGCAATCCGGCCGGCATCGACCCGGAGGAGCTGCTGGTCGCGGCCCTGTCATCCTGCCACATGCTCACCTTCCTGGCCGTGGCCGCCAAGAGCGGCTACGTGGTCGAGCGCTACGAGGACCATCCGGTCGGCTTCCTGGAGAAGAACGAACAGGGCCGGCTGGCGATCACCCGGGTCAGCCTGCATCCGCGCATCGACTTCGGCGGCGACAGGCGCCCCGACCCGGCCGCGATCGAGCGCATGCACGCCAAGGCGCACGCCAACTGCTTCATCGCCAACTCGGTGCGCACCGTCGTCAGCATCGCCCACTGAGCGGACACGCCGCCGTCACGGCCGCGTGAAAGCCGTGACGCCTCGCGGGTTCACTGCCCCATCACCGCGCGCCCGGCAACGTCTGTCCCATGGATGGATCACACGACACCCGTTTTCGAACGCCCCCCCGCTCCAACCACTGGCTGGCGCTGCGGCGCTGGTTCGACAGCGGCGATGCCACCGCGCCAGCGCCCGACGGCAACCCCGACCGCATCGACTGGCTGCGGGTGCTGCCGTTCATCGGGTTGCATGTGGCCTGCCTGGGCGTGCTGTGGGTCGGGTTCTCCTGGTTCGCGCTGTGGGTGGCGCTCGCGCTGTACGCGCTGCGCATGTTCGCGATCACCGCGTTCTACCATCGCTACTTCTCGCACAAGGCGTTCCGCACCTCACGTCCGGTGCAGTTCGCCTTCGCCCTGCTCGGGGCGTCGGCGGTACAGCGCGGCCCGCTGTGGTGGGCCGCACACCACCGGCACCACCACCGTCATTCGGACAGCGTGCACGACCTCCACTCACCGGTCACGCGCGGATTTTTCTGGAGCCATGTCGGCTGGTTCCTCAGCGAACGCGGCTTCCGTACCGACCACCAGGCCGTCCGTGATCTGGCCCGCTATCCCGAGCTACGCTGGCTCGACCGTTACGACATCGTGGTGCCCGTGGCGCTGGCGGCGGGGCTGTACTTCCTCGGCAGCTGGCTCGAACGGGCGCATCCAGCGCTGCAGACCAACGGGCCCCAGCTGCTTGTCTGGGGCTTCTTCGTTTCCACGGTGGTGCTGTTTCACGCCACCGTCACCATCAACTCGCTCGCCCACCGCTGGGGTAGCCGACGCTTCGCCACCCGCGACAACAGCCGCAACAACTGGCTGCTGGCGCTGCTCACCTTCGGCGAAGGCTGGCACAACAACCATCACTACTATCCCGGCTCGGCACGGCAGGGCTTCCGCTGGTGGGAGATCGACCTGACCTACTACGGCCTGCGCCTGATGGCGCTGCTCGGCCTGGTGCGCGATCTGCGTCCGGTGCCGCCGGCGCTGCGCGAAGCGCGGCGGGAGCAGGCATGAGGATCGCGGTGGTCGGCAGCGGCATCGCCGGGCTGGGGGCGGCCTGGCTGCTGTCGCGCGAACACGAGGTGGTGCTGTTCGAGCGCGAGGCGCGGCTCGGCGGGCATACCCACACCCACACGGTCGAGCGCGACGGGCGCGTGTACCACGTGGACTCGGGCTTCATCGTCTTCAACCCACTCAACTACCCGCTGCTTTGCCGACTGTTCGGCGAGCTGGGGGTGGGGTCGCAGCCGACCACGATGAGCTTTTCGGTTCAGGACGCTCGCAACGGGCTCGAATACAACGCGACCAACCTCGACGGCCTGTTCTGCCAGCGCCGCAACCTGCTGCGACCGCGCTTCTGGCGGATGGTGCGCGAGATCCTGCGCTTCTACCGCGAGGCGCCGGCATTGCTCGACCTGCCCGGCGAAGGCCCCACGCTCGGCGACTATCTGGCCGAGCACGGGTATTCGACGCTGTTCGCCGAGGACCATCTGATTCCCATGGCCAGCGCCCTGTGGTCCTCGCCGACCGCGACGGTGATGAAGTTCCCCGCCAAATACCTGGTGCGGTTCATGGCCAACCACCACATGCTGCAGGTCGAGGGCCGCCCGCAGTGGCGGGTGGTGCGTGGCGGCTCCAGCCGCTACGTGGAGGCGATGCGGTCGCGCTGGGACGTGCAGGTCCGTACCGCCACGCCGGTGTACGCCGTGCGCCGGCTCGCCGATGCGGTGGAGGTGGACAGCGCTGCCGGCAACGAGCGCTTCGACCAGATCGTGCTGGCCTGCCACAGCGACCAGGCCCTGCACCTGCTGCGCGACGCCGACGAGCGCGAGCAGGACATCCTCGGCGCCATCCCCTACCAGGCCAACGACACCGTGCTGCACACCGACGCCCGCCTGCTGCCGCGTCGGCGCAAGGCCTGGGCGGCATGGAACGCGTTCGTACCGGCCGCGCCGGAGGCGCAATGCACCGTCAGCTACTGCATGAACCTGCTGCAGTCGCTCGACTCGCCCGAGCCGTTCGTGGTCACGCTGGGCCGGGGCGCGGACATCGCCCCGGACAAGATCGTCGCGCGGATGGTCTACCACCATCCGGTGCTCACCCATGCCGGCGTCGCCGCGCAGGCGCGCCGCGACGAGATCAACGGCCGCAACCGCACCTGGTACTGCGGTGCGTACTGGGGCTACGGCTTCCACGAGGATGGCCTGCGCAGCGCGGTGGACGTGGCTCGCGGGCTGGGGGTGACATGGGCCTGAACAGCGCCATCTACGAGGGCTGGGTCCGGCACCGCCGCTTCGCGCCGCGCGAGCACGCCTTCCGCTACCGGCTGTTTCAGCTCTATCTGGATCTGGCCGAGCTCGACCAGGTCTTTCGTGGTCGCTGGCTGTGGTCGGTCGGCCGCCCCAACCTGGCCTGGTTCCGCCGCGCCGACTACCACGGCGACCCGACGCGTCCACTGGACGCCGCCGTGCGCGACTGCGCGGCCGCACGGCTCGGGTATCGCCCGACCGGCCCGGTCCGTCTGCTGACCCATCTGCGCTACTTCGGCCACTGCTTCAACCCGGTGAGCTTCTATTACGGCTTCGCCGACGACGGCAGCACCCTGGACTGGGTCATGGCCGAGATCAACAACACGCCCTGGAACGAGCGCTACGCCTATGTGCTGCCAGCCGCGCAGGCACT
>JBEQAM010000308.1:0-3185 GCA_041640375.1 Rehaibacterium sp.
GCGCCGGGAAATGGAGGCGCTGCGCCGGCAGATGGCCGAACTGGGCCGGCGCATGGCCGAACTGTCGCGCGAAGCCGGCGGTCTGCAGGAACGGATCGTGACCCGCATCGAGGCGGCGCAACGGCCGGTGATCGGCGTCATCCTCGGCAGCGATGCCGATGGCCAGGTCCAGCTGCGCGGCGTCACCCCCGAGGGCCCGGCTGCGCGCGCGGGACTGCGCGCCGGTGACGTGCTGCTGAGCATCGACGGCAAGGCGATCGCCGGCACGACCGCCGAGGCGCGTCTGGAAAGCGCCCGCAAGCTGCTCGGCGACCTGACCGAAGGCCAGGAGGTCAGGCTCGGCTACCGGCGCGAGGGCAGGACCGCCGAGGTCGTCCTGAAGGCGGAGAAGAGCCCGCGGGTGATGGTGTTCGGCGGCAGCGGCGAGTTCCGCCTCCCCGGCGCGAACGGCTTCAACATCGTGGTGCCGGGCATCGACATGGAGATCGGCCGCATCGCCCCGTTCGCCGGTTGCCCGGCGGACGAGGACTGCGCCCTGCCGCTGCTGTCACAGGCCTTCCGCTGGCGCGGCCTGAATCTGGCGAGCGTGGACGCCCGGCTCGGTCGCTATTTCGGCACCGACCGCGGCGTGCTGGTGCTGCGCGGGCCGGAGGACTTGCCGGCACTGCAGTCGGGCGACGTGATCCTGAAGATCGACGGCATGGAGGTGAACTCGCCGCGCGAAGCGATGCGCGAGCTGCAGGAGAAGCAGCCGGGCGATCCGGTGCGGATCGAGCTGCTGCGCGACCGCCGCCCGCAGACGGTGGAGATCACCGCACCGGCGACGTCGCGCGCCTTCCAGTGGATGATCCCGCCGGAACCGCCAACCCCTCCGGCGCCGCCTGCCCCGCCGAAGCCGCCCAAGCCCCCGCAGGCGGCGAATGAAACGCACGACATGCACGGCATCGTCGCGACGATCGTGTTGACCGAGACCGGCAGCGCCGAGCGACCCGCGGACCGGCGGCACGGGCGCGTCGCAATTCATTGAGTGCGCGGCCGATACCGCTAACCCCCTGCGACGCGGACCTGCATCCCGCGTCGCGGTCACCCGATGGGGTTCAGCCTGTCGCCGCGGACAGGGCCTGGACGTGAAATGCCTCAGCGCCGGCCCAGGCGGGCGTCCGGCAACGGTTCGACGTAACGCGAGAACAGCGCGCCGATCTCGGCATCGGTGACCGTCTCGCCGCGCTCGACGCGCGCGGCCTGCGCGAACAGCCCCTCGATCAGCGGCATGCCGTCCACCGCCATGGCCAGACGCAGTCCGCCGGCGGCCGCCGCCGCATCCCAGTGCCTGCGCACCCGTGCCCAGTAACCGGCGGTGGCCTGCCAGTAGCGCCGCGCCGGCGAGAAGTCGCGGTCGGCGATACGCCGGTAGTCGTTGAAGCCGAACTCGCGCACCAGCACGCCTTGGGTGCTGCCGTCGGCGGCGCGGCGCACCTTGTCGTTGTCCTGCTCGTGGGTCCAGCCGTCCGGCGTGATGGTGTGGCGGTTCTCGACCTCGAGCGCGTTGTAGTCCTCACGCACGGTGTATTCGCGGCGCGGCAGTGGCCGCCAGGTCCGGTCGGAGGTCCAGGTGGCGTAGCCGGAGCGATGGCGCCAGCGCCCGGTGCCGCAGTAGCGCGGCGCGTCGCTGACCTCGTACACGCACTGCGTCCACGCGCCCCGGGTCAGCTCGGGCGCGAGCGGACGGCGCAGCCAGGTCTGGTCGGCGGCGAACTCCAGCCGCTCGCGCGCCTGCCAGTGCCAGTCCTGGCGCCAGTGCTTGGTGACCTGGCCGCCGGGGGAGACCAGCAGGTGCTGCAGCACGATCCGGTCGCCACTGTCCTCGACCAGCACGACCAGCTCGTAGGCGCCGCTGCGTTTGGGAGCGGCGCGCGCGTAGCCGGGCTGCAGCACCACCGTCTCGTCGAAGGCGAAGCTCACCCGGTACTCGCCCAGCATGGCGAGGATGGCATTGCGGTCGGCCTCGGGCGGTGCCTCGACGGGCGGCAGCGGTGCGTGGAACGTCGCGTGGCGCAGGGCCGCGGCCTGCTGCCGCAGCCACTCGGTCACCGCCGGGTGCGGCAGCAGGCCGGTGCCGTCGGCGCGGTAGTCCAAGCCCTGCAGCACCTCGGCATATGGCCCGAAGCCGTGCACGCGGAACGGAATCACCAGCGCCTGGCCGCCCTCGGCGGCGGCGCGTTCGACGAAGGCGCGGATACGCCGCTCGGCTTCGGCACGCGCTTGCGGCCAGTCCTCACGCAGCGTCTCGACGGCGACGCGGCGGAACGGCAGCGCCGCGCGCACGCTGCCGGCGCGCGCGTCCAGCTTCGCCAGCCAGCGCGCGTTCTCGGCGTCGTCGCCGGGGCCGTGCGCCAGGATCAGCACGTCCTCGCGCGACGGTTCCCGGCTGAGCGCGCGGGCACGCGCCAGCAGCACTTCGCCCATTTCCGGCGCGTCGAGCAGGCCGTCGCGGCTGAGTGCGTAGGCGGCGCCGGTGCGCAGGCGCCAGAACGCCATCCGGTGCCCGCCATGGTGGTCATGATGGCCGGGGTGGTCGCCGGCCGCGGCCGGCTCCGGACGCGGCGGCGCCCCCGGGTCGATGCCGAGGATCCGGGCGGTGCGCTCGTACCAGCTCTCACCGCTGACGAACAGCCGCA
This sequence comes from Rehaibacterium sp., assembly GCA_041640375.1. GTDB lineage: Bacteria > Pseudomonadota > Gammaproteobacteria > Xanthomonadales > Xanthomonadaceae > Rehaibacterium. The sequence goes on from JBEQAM010000308.1 coordinate 2,679, forward strand.
CCACACCGATGCGGCGCACGCCCTGCGCCTCCAGCCGGTCCACCGCCTCCTGCAGCGAGACCGCATCGGCCATGCCGAAGGCGACCTCCAGCGGCTGCTCGGCGCGCAGCGGCGCCAGCGCCTCCTCCACCGCGGCGTTCCACTCGGGCGGGCCGCCGTGGGCCATCACCAGCACGCCGAAGTCGTCCTGCGTCGGGACGGCGGGTGACGGGCGGGTCGCGCCGCCGGCACAGGCGGTCGGCAACAGGACGAGCGCAAGCATGAAAACGCAGCGGACAGGGATCGGCAAGGCGGACATGGATCGAAGCACTCCATCAATGAAGCGGGCCGCGCCGGCCGCAGGCGCGGCAGCAGGCATCGGCATGGGAGTCGAGGCGGACGCGGCTGTGCTGCGCCAGACGATGGGCGGCGTGCGCGCTGGCCGGCGAGACCTGCGCCACCGGTTCCAGCGCCAGCACCGGCAGACCGGCCACGACGCCGAAACGGAAGCGGCGCAGGCCGGCGCGC
>JBEQAM010000309.1:0-3177 GCA_041640375.1 Rehaibacterium sp.
AACAGTGCGCACGGCGCGACGGATTGCCCGGATCTCGCCATTGTCCAGATCGATCTGGCCCGGCGTGCCTGGCAACCGGTCATAGGCATAGACGACACAGCCATCCGTGGTATCCGGGTTGAGTATCTGCATCGTGGAGAAGGGAGACGGTACGGCAGGAACGACTGTCTGCGCCAGATATCCGAGCGCATTCTCGTCGTATCCGGCACGACGCAGTTCCCGCGAAATGAAATCCAGGGTGGTCCGCAACTCCTGGGTGAGGCGCGTGGACTGGACGTATTCGGCATTGCTGCGGAGGCTGGAGAGCGTGAAGGCCAGCACTGCACCGGAGACGATGAGCCCCGCGACGAGCGCGACCATCACCTCGATGATGCTGAAACCGGCCTGCCTACGATCGCGCTTCGCCATGACTAGCACCGGCGATCCTGGAAGTTGGGAAGTTTGTGCGGCGCGTCGGATGGCTCGCAGATATAGGCACGACCGTTACGGTCGATCGCGATGTTCAACCGGTAGTCGCGCGGGCCTGTGGGTCCGCGAAGGAAGATGCTGCCCGCATCTGCGGGATCGGTGAGGTTCGCCCGCTTCGGATCGATGGCGGCGACCCCGGCATCGTCGGTATCGGTGTTGCCCAAGGTGGGCTGGGCCGCAACCCGGAGCCCCGCCCAGTCCGATTGGCGGGCGGGATAGCTGCCCACGTCGCAGGCTCCGGCCGTGAAACAGTCGCAGGGGACGTCGGTATGCGGGTTGACCGTGGTGGCCCCGATGCAGATGTCCCCGGCGGCGTTCGACTGGAACCCGACCTTGACCGGCACATTCCGACGCAGCGCCTCGAACCTGGCGTTGCCCCAGAACGTGACGATCTGGTCCGCGGCCCCGCGCAGAGCGGTGCGCTGACGGAACTCGACGAATGCCGGGACGGCCCAAGTCGCCAAAATGGCGATCAGTGCCACGCCGATCATCAGTTCGATCAATGTGACGCCGCGTTGCGCGCGGCAGCCCGGATTGCTCAAGACGGCCTCCTCCGGCTGGACGGGCCTATGACACCGCAGGAGACACTGCGCCACAAGAGCTTGCGGATGGGCGGTGCACCAGACGCGACAAGCGTGAAGCCCGGCGGCACCAAGCCCGACGGGCGGTGTTAGGATTCCTGCGACGGGGCCGGAGGTAGGTCATGAAAGCGAGCAAGGGTTTCACGCTGATCGAACTCATGGTCGTGATTGCGGTGATCGGTATCCTCGCCGCCATCGCCATTCCGAGCTTCAACGAGCAGGTTCGCAAAAGTCGCCGCTCCGAGGCCATCCAGGCCCTGTCCGACCTCCAGCTTCGGCAGGAGCGCTGGCGCTCGAACCACAGCACGTACGGCAGCCTGGCCGATCTGGGCGGCGGTCCGTCCCTGAGCTATTACACGGTCACCGTCACCAACAACACGGCGACCGGCTATACCCTGACGGCAACGCCCAACGCTGGGGGACCTCAGTCCGGGGACCGCTGCGGCAACTTCATCCTGCAGAGCGCGGGCGGCGTTGTCACGAAGTCCAACAGCACAGGACTGAACTGCTGGTAGCCGCTTGAGGATACCGATCCGCATGTGGCGGCTGGCAGCCCCTCACGCCATCACCCGATAGCACGGCCGGTACTCGCCGCTGATCTTCATCCGCCGCTGCTCGACGAAGGCGCGCAGCAACTTGTCTAGGGCGCGCATGATCGCCGGGTCGCCGTGGATCTCGAACGGGCCGCGCTCCTCGATGCGGCGCATGCCGAACTCCTTGACGTTGCCGGCGACGATGCCGGAGAAGGCGCGGCGCAGGTCGGCGGCCAGCCGGTGCGCGGGCTGCTCGCGGTGCAGGTTGAGGCCGGCCATGGCTTCGTGAGTCGGGTCGAAGGGGCGCTGGAACTCCTCGCGCACCTTGAGCGACCAATTGAAGAAGAAGGCGTCCTTGCTGTCCAGGCGGTGCTCACGGACCTTGTTGACGCCGGCGCGCATGCGGCGGGCGACGGTGGCCGGGTCGTCGACGATGATCTGGTAGTGCTTGGCCACCTCTTCGCCCAAGGCCAGGCGCAGGAATTCGTCGATCTGCTCGAAGTACGCGGCCGACGAGCGCGGCCCGGTGAACACCAGCGGGAACGGCAGGCCGGCATTGTCCGGATGCAGCAGGATGCCCAGCAGGTAGAGGATCTCCTCGGCGGTGCCGACGCCGCCAGGGAAGACGATGATGCCGTGGCCGAGCCGGACGAAGGCCTCCAGGCGCTTCTCGATGTCCGGCATGATCACCAGCTGGTTGACGATCGGGTTGGGTGACTCGGCGGCGATGATGCCGGGCTCGGTGATACCGATGTAGCGGTTCTCGAAGCGGCGCTGCTTGGCATGGGCGATGGTGGCGCCCTTCATCGGGCCCTTCATGGCGCCGGGGCCGCAGCCGGTGCAGATGTCCAGGCCGCGCAGGCCGAGTTCGTAGCCGACCAGTTTGGTGTAGTCGTACTCGTCGCGGGCGATGGAATGGCCGCCCCAGCAGACGATCAGGCTGGGCTCGACGTTGGGACGCAGTACGCGGGCGTTGCGCAGGATCTCGAACACCGCGTTGGTCAGTCCTTCCGAGGTGTCCAGATCGAACTTGCCGCTGCACTTGACCTCGATGGCGGTATAGGCGATGTCGCGCACGACGGCGAACAACTGCTCGGCGACGCCATGGATGATGTCGCCGTCGACGAAGGCGACGGCCGGCGCGTTGCGCAGCTCCAGCTTGATGCCGCGGTCCTGTTGCAGCACCTGGATGTCGAAGTCGGGATAGCGCTCGAGGGCGGCGCGCGGGTCGTCGGACTGGCTGCCGCTGGTGAGCACGGCCAGGGCACAGCGGCGCAGCAGGTCGTGCAGGCCGCCGGCGGAGGCGTCGCGCAGGCGGGCGACTTCGTCGCGGGAGAGGATGTCCAGCCCCCCGCGCGGGGAGATGCGGGCGTTGACGGTATCCAGGGTGTCGGCTCGGTTCATCTGTTCTTGTCGCTTGTTGGCGTTCGTTGCGTCGGACTGGCCACTGTAGCACCGGCCGGGAGGCGCAGCGCAGCGCAAGCACTGCCGCCGGCCCTCTGCTTCGAGGGGCGCGCTGTGAAGCCATGGCCTGCACCGGACGCGGGCCGCCCATCGCCGCGACCGGCGGCCGTACGGGCATCGATCGGCGATGG
>JBEQAM010000310.1:0-1550 GCA_041640375.1 Rehaibacterium sp.
CCTAGCTCCGCCGTGCGTGCCGCCGGGGCGGCGGGTGCGCCCTGGCCGCCGCAAGCCGCCAGGACGGACATCGTGACCGCCAGGGAGAGCGCGCGGGCCGTGGAGCGGAGCGGAAGACGGGTGTTCATGGCAAGGCTCATGGGGGGGGGTCAGGAGTGTTATGGGGATATGGTGTTATAGTTATCTATAACACTATTCTTGTCAAGCACCCCGAGCGACGGGGTGAGTCTGCGGATGCCCCTGCAGGCGGGCGCGTGTCGTAAGTCACGGCAGATCGGATCGGGCGGTGCAGCATGCGCCCCTCTGTCTGTACTGCAGATGCACGGTTATACTTGGCTCTTTTCGTGCGCCTGCGCCGCCTGGCGGTGCGCACCATCGCCACCCGAGAAAACGCCGGACCCCCGACGATGAAGCAAACCCTCCCGATTGCCGCCAGCCTCGCCCTCGCCGCCCTCGCCACGCCTGTGCTGGCGCAGGGCGATGCCGAGAACGGCAAGCTCTTGGCCTATACATGCACCGGCTGCCACGGCATCCCCGGATACAAGAACGCCTACCCCAGCTACCGCGTGCCCAAGATCGGCGGGCAAAACTACGAATATCTGGTGACGGCGCTGATGGCCTACAAGAACAACCAGCGCCCGCACCCGACCATGCGCGCCCAGGCGGAGAGCTTCACCGACCAGGAAATCCGCGACATCGCCACCTACCTGGCCAGCCTCGCCGACGGCGGCGCGAAGTGAAAGGAATCCCGCCCATGACCCTGCGTATCGTTATCGCCGCACTCCTGCTCGCCGCCGCCCCAGCCCTGCTGGCCAAGGGCAATGTCGAAGCCGGCCGTCAGAAGGCCCAGGTCTGCCAGGCCTGCCATGGCGTCGATGGCAACGGCACCGGCGACGGGCAATACCCCCTGCTCGCCGGCCAGTACGCCGACTACCTGGAAAAGGCCCTGCACGATTACAGGTCTGGCGTGCGCGACAACGCCATCATGGCCGGCTTCGCGGCCACGCTCAGCGATCAGGACATCGCCGACCTCGCCGCCTTCTATGCCGCTCAAACCGGCCCACTGCGCGACCTGAGTGGCGCCCGATAAACACTCCGGCACGCAGATGGTGCAAAGGGCTCCGCACGGAGCCCTTTTTCGTCGGGACGCAGGACACCCCGGTCGAGTGGCCACCGGGGCCGCGGTCAGCGGTTGCGGTTCGGAGGCGGCACGTAGGGGCCGAAGTCCTGCCGTCCGGAAGCCTGCACGACGGGTGCGATGCCGCAGCCGGCGCCCGGCGCCAGCAGCGAGACCTTGCAGACGATCCGCCAGCCGCTGCCCGGTATCGGGATCGAGACCTCCTTGATGCCCTTGCGCACCCACTCCTGAAGCAGATCCTCGTGCGGCACCCAGTAGGCCTCGAACGCGGTCGGCTGGTAGTCGATGGGCGGCGGCCGGATGAACAGGCCGGCCCGATCGAGGTTCGCGATGCGGTACTCGACCTGCTCGCCGGCCGCCTCGTCGAGCGCATCGACGAGGTTCTCCGGCAGTTCCAGTGCCCCGTCCCGGC
>JBEQAM010000310.1:1560-3173 GCA_041640375.1 Rehaibacterium sp.
CTGCGGACCGGCGTTGTCAGTGGCGCATCGACCGCCTCGGCCGGAGACTCCGAGGCCTCGCGCGCAGGCGCCACCGCCCGCAGGCGCCGCACCGGCGGCGGCTCGCTGTCGGGTGGCCGCAGCTCGGGGATCGGCGCGTCCGCATCGAGCAGCACCAGTTCGATCCGTGTCGGGTCGCGCGGCCCCGGTTCGCGAGGCGACATTTCGCCGCGAAGCATCCAGGCCAGCGCGACGTGCAGCAGCGCAACCGATACCAGCACGAGCCAGCGCAGCCGGGGGGATGTATCCGCATCCGGCGGGCGCCAGCTTTCCAGCGGCCGCAGGTGCGGCGAACGCCGACGCGACCGGTCCCGGCTCGATCCGTTGCCTGCATCGGCCATCGTCCAGCGGCTCCGCGCGTCCAGGACAGGCGGAGACTATCGGGCACAGGCTGAAAATCGGGTTAAGCGTCGCGCCGGTAGTAGGGATTGCGGCCGCTGGCGTGGTCGGTGGCGTCGTGCACTGCGGTGATCTCGGGAATGCGCCCGCGCAGGGTCCGCTCGATGCCCTGCCTCAGCGTCACATCGACCATCCCGCAGCCGTGGCAGCCACCGCCGAAGCGCAAGACGACGATGCCGTCGGCGGTGACCTCCTCCAGCGCCACCCGGCCGCCGTGCGAAGCCAGCTGCGGATTGATCTCGCTCTCCAGCAGCCAGCGCACCTTCTCGACCAGGCTCGCGCCCTCGCCCGGCACCTCACCCTTGATCCGTGGAGCACGAATGGTGAGCTGACTGCCGGCCGCGCCGGTGCTGATGTCGATTTCCGCGCCGTCGAGGAAGGGGGCGCTCGGCGCATCGACGTAGAGCGTGAACCCATCGCACTCGACGGCCCATTCATCGCCGCCGAGGTCGCCAGCTTCGCAGAACTCCAGGCGCGCGTCCGCGCGGGGCGTGCCGGGATGGATGGCGGAAAGACGGATGCCGACGGCATCGCCGCCCTGGGTCTGCAGCAGACGCTGGAAATGGGCCTGCGCGGCTGGGGATATCTGGATCATGCGGCTATTGTAGTCCGTCGGGCGACCTTCGACCCGTATACTTTCCGGCTCGACAATGGAGACGGCCATGACCGCGATCAATGATCTGCTGGCAGCCCACTGCGTCCCGCGCAGGGGCGCGGAGCACCGCCTCGACCCGGCTCGGGCAGCCGACTACCTGAGCGCCCTGCCCGGCTGGGAGCTGGTCGAGGATGGCCGGGCCATCCGCAAGACGTTCCGCTTCCGCGACTACTACCGCACACTGGCCTACGTGAATGCGCTGGCCTACGTCGCCCACCGCGAGGACCACCATCCCGACCTGGGCGTGCACTACGACCGGGTGGTCGTGCGTTTCTCCACCCATGACGTCGGCGGGTTGTCCGAGAACGATTTCATCTGCGCTGCCAAGGCCGAGGCGCTCGCCGCCGACTCGCGCTGAACCGCCTCAGGCCAGCGCGTCGAGGGCTGCGACCAGTTCCGTTGCCAGCGGCGCGTTCAGCACGTAGGGCGCCCGCCCGTCATCGAGGGCGAACTCCAGCGCGGCGGCATGCAGGAACAGCCGCTTGAGTCCCGCCTGTTCGCGCAGCCGGCGGTTGGCCTC
>JBEQAM010000311.1:0-3172 GCA_041640375.1 Rehaibacterium sp.
GTCGGGGCTGGCGTCCAGCACGAGGTATCGGCCGTCCTCGCTGAAGCCGAGGATGGCGGTCAGCAGGAAGCGGCGGCCCTCGTCGAAGTAGGCGGTGAGCAGACAGCGCTGTTCGCTGAGTCGGCGCAGCAGCGTGCGGATCTCCTGGCGACTGTGGATGGTGTACTTGTCGCCGTCGTGGGCGGCGGACTGCTCGCTCATGGGGACACTTCCATCGGCGCGGTCGCGTGGGCTGCCGGCGGCATCACGGACAATAGCGGCCGATCCGGCCGCGAATTGAGCGCATGGTCACGATCGTTGCCAGCGCCAGTCCAGCATCCGGCCGTCGCGGTAGGGCATGACGCCGTGGAAGGGGCGGGGGTCGTCGTCGAACACCAGCGGTAGGAAGTGGCGGTCGCCCTCCCACAGCGGCAGGTCGAGCAGGCGGTCGCGCGGCACCCATTCGAGCGTGCCCTCCGGGTTGCATGCCAGTGGCGTCCCTTCGAAACGGGTGACGAGGAACAGGAAGCCCAGCCAGTCCTCGCCCCGCTTGCCGAAGCCTGGCCAGCTGATGGTGCCGCGCAGCTGCATCTGCAGGCACTCGATGCCGGCCTCCTCGCGGATTTCGCGGCGCATCCCGCTGGCCACGTCCTCGTCCGGGTCGAGCTTGCCGCCGAGGCCGTTGTACTTGCCGAGGTGATGGTCTCCCGGTCGCGCGTTGCGGTGGATCATCAGCACCCGCGAGCGGTCCGGCGAGAGCACGTAGCCGAGGGTGGCGACGATCGGGGTGTAGGGCATTTTTCGTCTCGGGAATCGAAAGAGGGTACGCGAGTCGAGCTCAGCGCTGAGCACCAAGCCGTCATCCCGGCTTGCGCCGGGGGCGATGCGCTTCCCCGGTCCCGGGCCTCACCGCCCGCCACGCCGCGCCAGCGCGCGATGGCCGCGCCATTCGCGCCAGCTGACGATGGCGATGGTGAGCACGGTCAGCGGGATCACCGTGGTGGTCATCACCAGGGTGTACTCGTCCAGCGCATCGTGGTCCTGCGCGTAAAGGATGAGATAGACGGTGTAGGCGAAGTAGTAACCGAGGAACAAGGCGCCTTCCCAGCGGGCGATGCGGTGGCCGGTGAACAGGATCGGCAGGCAGGCGATCGCCGCGGCCACCATCACCTGCAGGTCGAAGGCGAGCAGCGCCGGCGCCACGGGTAGCGCGGCGGGCGCCACGCTGGCGGTCACGCCGAGTACGCCGACGATGTTGAAGATGTTGCTCCCCACCACGTTGCCCACCGCGATGTCGCGTTGACCGCGCGCGGCGGCGACCACCGAGGTGGCGATCTCCGGCAGCGAGGTGCCGGCCGAGACGATGGTCAGGCCGATCACCAGCTCGCTGACGCCGAGCGCGGCGGCGAAGGCGACCGCCGACTCGACCAGCCAGCGCGCGCCCAGCACCAGCAGGATCAGGCCGAACACGACCAGGCCGACCTGCACCGCCCAGTGGCGGTCCCAGCGGCTGTCCTCGGGCAGCTCCAGCTCGACCGACACCTGGCGGCGGCTGCGCCGCCGCACCTGCCAGAACAGGAAGCCGTTGTAGGCGGCCAGCAGTGCGATCAGCAGCAGCCCGTTGCCGCGCGAGATGTGGCCATCGAGCGCCAGCAGCCACAGCAGCAGGCTCAGGCCGATCATGATTGGCACTTCCTGCCGCACCACCTGGCGGTCGACGATCAGCGGCGCGACCAGGGCCGACAGGCCGAGGATGCACAGCACGTTGAAGATGTTGCTGCCGACCACGTTGCCGAGTGCGATGTCTGCCTGGCCGGTGTATGCGCCGCGTACCGACACCGCCAGCTCCGGCGCGCTGGTGCCGAAGGCGACCACGGTCAGGCCGATCACCAGCGGGGAGATGCCGAAGGACAACGACAGGCGGCTGGCGCCGCGCACCATCAGGTCGGCGCCGAGGATCAGCAGGGCCAGGCCGGCGAAGAAGCTCAGGTACAGCACGGGCAGGGAGCGTGGAAAAAGAGTCGCATTATCCCTGCTTCCGGCCTCGTCCGCGCGTGCCGGTGCAGACCGGCATTGCATGGCCGGAACACTGATTCCCGGCTCGACCGCGAAACCGGCCGCCGGTTCGGTCACACTTGATAGGCTTCGCTCTCCGCTCCCCAAGGCCTGCCCGTGCCCCTGATCCACGCCTGGTTCCGCATCCCTTTCTGGCAGCGCGTCATGGGCGCGTTCGTGCTCGGCGCCGTGGTCGGCTGGCTGGTCGGCCCGGCCGCCGGCACCTGGCTGCAGCCGCTGGGCACGGTCTACGTGAACCTGATCCGGATGATCGCCACGCCGCTGGTGTTCTTCGCGGTGATCAACGCGGTGGCCAGCCTGCATGGGCAGAAGTCGGTCGCCACACTCGGCGGCAAGACCTTCCTGTGGTTCGCCGCCACCGCCGCGCTGGCCGTCGGCGTCGGTCTGGGCGTGGCCTTCCTGACCAACCCGGGGCTCGGCGTCGGCGAGCTGCAGATGGCCGAGGACTACGTGCCGCGCGAGGTGCCGGGCGTGGTCCAGGTGCTGCTCGACGTGGTGCCGAAGAATCCGTTCGCCGCGCTTGCCGAGGGCAAGATCCTGCAGGTGATCTTCTTCGCCGGCCTGCTCGGCTTCGCCCTGGTCAAGCTCGGCGAGAAGGCCGCCGGCCTGCGCAAGCTGGTCGGCGAGGCCAGCGAGGCGATGATCCAGGTCACCCGCTTCGTGCTCGAGTTCACCCCGATCGGCACCTTCGGCCTGATCGCTGCGCTGGTCGGCACCTACGGCTTCGAGCGCCTGCTGCCGCTGGGCAACTTCGTGTTCGCGCTGTACCTGGCCTGCGCGCTGCACATCGTCTTCGTCTACGGCAGCCTGCTGGTGGCGCACGGCCTGAATCCGCTGAAGTTCTTCCGTGGCGCCGCGCCGGGCATGCAGGTGGCCTTCGTCAGCTCGTCCAGCTTCGCGGCGATGCCGGCGGCGCTGCGCGCGGTCACCCACAACCTCGGCGTCGACAAGGACTACGCCGCCTTCGCCGTGCCGCTGGGCGCCAGCATCAAGATGGACGGCTGCGGCGCGATCTATCCGGCGCTGGCCTCGATCTTCATCGCCCAGTACTTCGGCATCGAGCTGAGCGCGACGCAGTACGTCGTCATCCTGCTGGCCTCGGTGCTGGGCAGCTTCG
>JBEQAM010000312.1:0-3172 GCA_041640375.1 Rehaibacterium sp.
CTGTTCGTCGCGCTCGGTATCGCCTCGCTGGTGCTGCCCTACCGCGTCACCACACCGATCGCCTCGGCGGCGGTGCTGCCGAGCGTGGCCTGGATCGTGGTCGTGAGCATCGTCGCGCTGCGCCGCGGCTACGCGCCGGCGCGGCTGTTCCTGCTGGCCTGGTCGATGTTCCTGGTCGGCACGGCCGCTTTCGCCCTGGTCGCCTTCGGCGTGCTGCCCAAGCTGTTCATCACCGAGTACGGCGTGCAGATCGGCTCGGCGCTGGAGATGATCCTGCTCAGCTTCGCCCTCGCCTACCGCTATGGCGCGCTGCGCAACGAAAACGAGCGGATCGTGCGCGAGGCCAACGAACAGCTCGAACGCAACGTCGCCGCCCGCACCGCCGAACTCAGCCAGGCGCTGGAGCAGTTGGCCGAGGCCAACGCGCGACTGCGCGAGGTGAACCAGCGCGACAATCTCACCGGCGTCTACAACCGCCACCACTTCCGGGAAACGCTGGAGCGCCTGCTGATCGACGTGCGCGAAGCCGGCTCGCCGCTGACCGTGCTGATGATCGACATCGACCATTTCAAGTCGATCAACGACAGCCACGGCCATCTCGCCGGCGACGCCTGCCTGCGCTGGGTCGCCGACCATCTGCACGGGTCACTCAACCGCCAGCACGGCTTGCTGGGCCGCTTCGGCGGCGAGGAGTTCATCGCCGCCCTGCCTGGGGTCGATGGCACCGAGGCACGCCGCATCGCCGACCGGCTACGCGAGCAGATCGCCCGCGCGCCGGTGCGCGTCGGCGCCGGCACGATCCGGTTGACCATCAGCATCGGCCTGCACACGATCCCGGCAGGCAGCGGCATCGGCACGGACGAAGCGATCCGGCGCGCCGACGATGCCCTGTATCTGGCCAAGCGGCAGGGCCGCAACTGCGTGCGCGCCAGCGACGCGCTGCCTGCGGCACCGGGCTGAGGGGCCTATACCGCCCGCGCCGCCGCCAGCAGCCGGCCCGATTCGACCAGCGCCACCACGGCCGCCACCTCGCCGTCCATCGCACGGTCGCGGCGCATGAACGCGATCGACTCGCGCAGCGCTGCCACTGCGGCGGCCACTGCCCTGCCGGGGCCGAACTCGCCGCTGGCCGCCAGTTCGGCACGCAGGCCCTCGACTTCGGCAAGGAAACCGGCGTAGTCGGCCTCGTCCGGCGACCGGCCGCCCTGCACCTTGGCGGCCAGGGCAACCGCGTCGGCGCGCCGCGCCAGGTCGCGGGCGGCATTGATCATGTCGCGGCGCAGATCCAGTGCCTGTGCGGCGGTGTAGATCTCCAGCGCCAGCACGCGGCCGAGGTCGCGGCACATGTCGAGCACGTGACGGGCCTCGTTGGCGCCCATCGAGACGTGGTCTTCGGCGTTGGCGCTGGTCGGCACCGAATACACCGAGGCCGGGTGGGCGCGCGTGGCCAGATCGTTGACGATGGCCGCAGCGGTGTATTGCACGATCATGAAGCCCGACTCGGTGCCGTCCTCGTTGCCGATCAGGAACGCCGGCAGGCCGTCGTTGGTGGCCGGGTCGACCAGCTTGTTCAGGCGCCGCTCGGAGATCGAGGCCAGCACCGGGATCGCCGCCTTCACGTAGCTCATCGCCAGCGCCAGCGGCATGCCATGGAAATGGCCGGCGGAGATCACCTGCTCTTCCACATGGGTTGCGTCCGCCGCGTCCGGAAACACCAGCGGGTTGTCGGTGACGGCGTTGAGCTCGATGTCGATGACGCGCTTGGCCTGCTCGACCGCATCGCGCACCGCCCCGTGCACCTGCGGGATGCAGCGCAAGGAATAGCTGTCCTGCGGCTGGTGCTTCTTGCCGCCGCGGAACGGGCGGAAGCGCTGGTAGAACTTCTCGCGCCCGTGGCGCTGGCCGAACGGCACCCAGTCCCAGCCGATGTCGAAGCGCAGTGCCTGCGACTCGGGCGTGTCCCAGCTGGCCGGCTGCCATGGACGGAAGCGCGGCACCAGATGGTAGGGAATGTCGGCCAGCGTCGAGCCGGCCAGCAGGCGGCGCAGATTGGCCGCCACCTGCACCTGACCCGGATGCGGGCGCAGCGCGTGCACCTTTTCATCGAAGGCGGCGAGCCGGCCGGCGAAGGCGTCGAGGGTCATCGCCGCGGCCAGATCGGCGGTGTCGAGCAGGTCGTCGAGCCTGGCCAGCGCGAGCACGGCGCAGGCCAGCATCTGCGCGGTGCCGTTGTTCAGTGCCAAGCCTTCCTTGTAGGACAGCCGCAGCGGCGCCAGACCGGCGCGCCGGAGCGCCTCGGCACCCGGAATGCGCTCGCCGCCGTAGAATGCCTCGCCGCCGCCGAGCAGCACGATCGCCAGATGCGACAGCGGCGCCAGGTCGCCGCTGGCGCCGACCGAGCCCAGCTGCGGCACCACCGGCACGATGCCGGCATTGAGCATCGCCGCCATGGCTTCCAATGTCGCCACGCGGATGCCGGAGTGGCCGCGCATCAGCGTGTTGATGCGGATGGCCAGCATCGCCCGTACCACCTCGGGCGCGAACGGCTCGCCCACGCAGACCGCATGGGTGACGATCAGGTTGCGCTGCAGCTCCTCGTGCAGCGATTCGCCATCCGGATCCGGGGCTGCGCCCGGCAGCTCGTCGCGCAGCCGGTGCGCGCCGAGCAGGCGGTCGGCATTGCTGCCGAAGCCGGTGCTGACGCCGTAGATCGGCTCCTCGCGACGCACCTGCTCGGCGAGGAAGTCGGCGGCATGACGTACTTTCTCCAGTTGCGCCGCGTCCAGCTCGACACGCGCACCGTAGGCGACGGCGACGACCTGCTCGCGGGTGAGCGAGTTTCCATCGAGGCGGACGGCCGACATGCTCACTCGCCCTCCATCGCGCGCAGCTGCTCCAGCTCCACGCGCAACACGCTGCCGAGCTCGGCGCGGGGGACCTCGAACTGCTCCTGCCGGCGCAGATCCTTGACGGTGACGGTGCCGCGCGCGGCCTCGTCCTCGCCCTGCAGCACCACGAAGCGGATGCCGGCACGGTCGGCGTACTGGAACTGCTTGCCAAGCTTCTTCGGCTCCAACTGCACCTCGGTGTTGATGCCGGCGGCGCGCAGTTCGCGGGCGATGGCCAGCATCTCCGGCAGCCGCGCCTCGTCCATCAGCGCCACCATCGCCTG
>JBEQAM010000313.1:0-3161 GCA_041640375.1 Rehaibacterium sp.
CCCCCCCCCCCCCCCCCCCCCCCCCCCCCCCCCCCCCGCGCCTACGGAGGCATCACGCCACCCGGCTGCGCTCGCGTCGCGTCAGGTGCACCAGCAGCAGCGAGATGGCGGCGGGGGTGATGCCGGGGATGCGGGCGGCCTGGCCGATGGATTCGGGTTTGACGGCGATGAGTTTCTGGCGGACTTCGGCGGAGAGGCCGGTGACGCCGGCGTAGTCGAAGTCGGCCGGGATGGCGGTGTGTTCGTGGCGTCGCTGGCGGGCGATCTCGTCGCGCTGACGGTCGAGGTAGCCGGAATATTTCACGTCGATCTCGACCTGTTCGGCGACGCGGGTGTCGCCGACGCCGGGGCCGAGGGCGGGCACGGTCATGAGTGTCTGGTAGTCGAGCTCGGGGCGCTTGAGCAGGTCGAGGGCGCAGGTTTCGCGGCTGACGGCGATGCCCAGCACGCTCTCGATGTCGCGGCCCAGGGCATTGCCGGGGGCGGCCCGGAGGCCGCGCAGGCGTTCGCTTTCGCGGGCGATGGCGTCGCGCTTGGCGGCGAAGGCGGCCCAGCGGGCGTCGTCCACCAGGCCGAGTTCGCGGCCTTTCTCGGTGAGACGCAGGTCGGCGTTGTCCTCGCGCAGTTGCAGCCGGTATTCGGCGCGCGAGGTGAACATGCGGTAGGGCTCGCTGGTGCCGTGGGTGATGAGGTCGTCGATCAGCACGCCGATGTAGGCCTCGTCGCGGCGCGGCGTCCACGGCTCGCGCTGCTGCACGCGGCGGGCGGCGTTGAGGCCGGCGATCAGGCCCTGGGCGGCGGCTTCCTCGTAGCCGGTGGTGCCGTTGATCTGGCCGGCAAAGAACAGGCCGGCGACGGCCTTGGTCTCCAGCGAGGCCTTGAGGCCGCGCGGGTCGAAGAAGTCGTACTCGATGGCGTAGCCGGGGCGGGTGATGTGGGCGCGCTCGAAGCCGCGGATGCTGCGCACCAACTCCACCTGCACGTCGAACGGCAGCGAGGTGGAGATGCCGTTGGGGTAGATCTCGAAGGTGCCGAGGCCTTCGGGCTCGACGAACACCTGGTGCGCGTCCTTGTCGGCGAAGCGCACCACCTTGTCCTCGATCGAGGGGCAGTAGCGCGGGCCGATGCCTTCGATGGCGCCGGTGTACAGCGGCGAGCGGTCGAGCGCGGCGCGGATGATCTCGTGGGTGCGCGCGGAGGTGTGGGTGATCCAGCAGCTCACCTGCGGCGGGTGGTCGGCGTGCGAGCCGATGAAGGAGAACACCGGGCGCGGGTCGTCGCCGGGCTGCTCCTCCATCACGGCGTAGTCGAGCGTGCGGCCGTCGATGCGCGGCGGGGTGCCGGTCTTGAGCCGGGCGACGGTGAACGGGCCTTCGCGCAGGCGCTGCGCCAGCGTCAGCGCGGGCGGGTCGCCGGCGCGGCCGCCGGCGTGCTGGCTCTGGCCGATGTGGATCTTGCCGGCGAGGAAGGTGCCGGCGGTGAGCACCACGCAGGGCGCGTCGAAGCGCAGGCCGATCTGGGTAAGCACGCCGGTGACGCGACCGCCGGCGATCAGGATGTCGTCCACCGCGGCCTGGAACAGGGTGAGGTTGGGCTGGGCCTCGACGCGGCGGCGGATGGCGGCCTTGTACAGCGCGCGGTCGGCCTGGCAGCGGGTGGCGCGCACGGCCGGACCCTTGCGGGCGTTGAGGGTGCGCCACTGGATACCGGCGCGGTCGGCGGCCTGCGCCATGGCGCCGCCGAGGGCGTCGATCTCCTTCACCAGATGGCCCTTGCCGATGCCGCCAATGGCGGGGTTGCAGCTCATCTGGCCGATCGTCTCGATGGCGTGGGTGAGCAGCAGGGTGCGCGCGCCGGCGCGGGCCGCGGCGAGGGCGGCCTCGGTGCCGGCGTGGCCGCCACCGACCACGATCACGTCATAGCTGTGCATGTCGCTGGTTTCCGCAAGTTCGTCATGGCTTGGAGGCGGCCACGTCGGTTTCTAGCCTCGGCCTTCCGGGCCGCGATGCCGAACCGGCCGGGCCGCTTGCCGTGCTCGGCGCGGGCGGCCGTCATCGGCCGGCAGTGTAGCGCTGGACTTGGCACGCTTCCTGCTCCACAGTTCTGGCACCCGCGACAGCAAGGGCGCCGGAGGCGTCCACCGGTGGAGGAACAGGGGCCGGTGCTGCGTGGCGCGGGGATGCCAGGCCGGGAACCTTGGGGGAGGTTCCCGGCCTTTTTTCGTTCCGGGTGCTGCGGGGGCACGCCCGCCTGGGATGGCGGCGCCGAGGTAAAGCCGGCGCCCGGCAGGTCATGGAACAGGGGGAATCCAGGGGACCGTATGCCGGACGCCGGGCAAGCGAGGGGGCGGCCTGTCTGCGTGCGCCGCGCAACGTCAGAAACCGACGTCCGGGGTCACAGGGCACTCAGGATGCGCTCCCGCCGTCGCCAAAGCAAGTGCCTCAACGCGGCTCGTCCTCGCTCACCCCCACGCGCCGCCCACCCTCCTCGCGTCCGACGCCGCGGGCTGCCGGCACGGCGGCGCGGATGAAGCCACCACTGCGCCTGGGCTCGACGGCCGTCGCCGGGGCTGGCGGCGGTGTCTGCATCATCCGTCGCGCCGGTGCCTGCGATTCGTCGCGCCAGCCGGTCCGGTCGCCGTGGCGCCGCTCACGCCAGTCCGGCTGGCGGTGCTCTTCGCGCTGCCGCCAACCGGGCTCGCCCTCGACCAGTCGCTGACGCTCGCGCCATTGCGTCCCGGGCGCGGCAGCCTCCGCGCCCTCTTCCCACGCCGCGGCCTCGCGGGCGCGCCGGTAGACATCGAAGAAGCCACCGCGCCGCCGCTCACCTGGCGGGCCGTGCTCGCGCGGCGGCCGCGGGGCATGGCCGTAGTAGGGCCAGTAGTAGTACGGGGGCCAGCCATGGCTGTAGCCGTAGAACCACGGCGAGCGGGCATGGCCGTAGTAGAAGCTGTAGGCGCTGCGGTAGGGATAGGGATGGAACGGCCCCCAGTAGCCGCCCCACCAGAACGGGTCGTAACCGTAGCCGTAGCGCAGCCAGACGTGGCCGCTGGCCCCGCCCTCGGGGCGGCCGACGTAGTAGTCGCCGCGGCCGTCGTCGTAAGGGTAGTAGTGGCTACCGTCGCGATAGACGTAGCGCTCGTGGTAACCGCTGTCGTAAGT
>JBEQAM010000314.1:0-3154 GCA_041640375.1 Rehaibacterium sp.
GCGCTCGAACTGTTCGCCCTTGCCGGCTGCGACCGCTTCCCGCTGCAGGCGTTCGAAGGCGCGCTGCAGCAGGGTCAGCGCCCAGGCGCGGTCGAACGCACGCTCGGGCGATTCGCGCGCGGCGCCAGCGAGCGCCAGCCGCGGATCGTCGGCATCGAGGAGCACCCGCCCGCCGCCGCGACGCTGTGCGTGCCGGGCGGCCAGCTGATCGCTCAGGTGACGGCGCAGCGCGGTCAGCAGCAGGGCGCGGAAACGTCCGCGCCCGGGGTCGGCCTCCATGTCCCAGCGGCGCTCGACCAGGCGGGCGAAGAACTCCTGGGCCAGATCCTCGGCGTCGCCAACGCCGTAGCCGTGCTGGCGAATATAGGCCAGCACCGGCTCGCGATAGGCGATGCAGATCGCCTCGAGCGCACGCCGTGCCCCCTCCGGACCTTGGTGGCTGGCGAGAATCTGGCTCCAGCGGGTGGTCACGAACCGGGTCATGCCGGCGCCTCGCATCGGTCCTGAGACCGGGCCGGTATGGTTGATAACGGTGGCCTGGCGTCCGGGCGGTCACCCCTCGGGCGTGCCCGTCCGGATCGTCCACGGTTTCGATACGGCGTCGGGCGGCGATGGTTACGGTGGCTGGACGGCACCGCATCGGGCTGCCCGATCCCCGGCTCGGCTAACATCGGCGCATGGATTCACTGACCCAGATCCTGCTCGGCGCCAGTGTCGCCGCGCTCGCCGTCCCCGCCGCCCACCGCCGTCGCGCCCTGCTCGCCGGCGCCGCACTGGGCACGCTGCCCGACCTCGACGTGATTCCCTTGGCCCTGCTCGGCGTCGACCCGGTGACCAACATGACCTGGCATCGCGGCCCGTCGCACTCGTTGCTCATCCTCGCGCCGCTGGGCTGGCTGCTGTGGCTGTGGCTCAGACGCATCTGGACACCGGTGCGCGAAGCGCCGCGCGCGTGGCGGCTGGCGATCCAGCTCGCGCTGCTCACGCACCCCCTGCTCGATGCCTTCACCGTCTACGGTACGCAACTGCTCTGGCCGTTGCCGCTGCGGCCGGTGATGTGGTCGAGCGTGTTCATCATCGACCCCGGCTACACGCTGTGGCTGCTGCTCGGCGTGATCGCCGCGAGCTGGCTCGGCGCGCGGCCGGCAGCGCGGACCTGGCTGCTGGCCGGTGTGGTATTGAGCACGACCTATCTGGGCTGGTCGCTGGTCGCCAAGGGTCTGGTCGAGCGCGAGGCGTCGCGGGCGCTGGCGGCGCTGGGCCTGGCGGACGCACCGCGCTTCTCGGTGCCGATGCCGTTCAACACCCTGCTGTGGCGGGTGGTGGCGATGACGCCGGAGGGTTTCGTCGAGGGCGAACGCTCGCTGGTCGCCGATCGCGGGCCGATGCGCTTCGACCATTACCCGAGCGACACGCGGGCGCTGGCCGAGGTCGCCCACTTCCCCGCCGTGCGCCGGCTGGCCTGGTTCAACCACGGCTTCATGAAAGCCGAGGTGCGCGACGGCCGGCTGGTGCTGAGCGATCTGCGCATGGGCGCCGAACCGGACTACACCTTCCGCTTCGTGGTGGCCGAAGCCGGCAACCCGCACTGGCACCAGATCGTGCCCGAGCAGGTGCGCTGGCCATGGAGCGAGCGGCGCGCGCTGGGCGTGTTGTGGCGACGGATCTGGGCGCAGCCGGAAGAGCCGGTAACCGGTAACCGGTAACCGGTAACCGAAAAGCCTGCGGGTTGCGATGCTTTCCCGGTTCCCGGCCCCAACCTCAATACACCGTCGCCCGCGCCTGCACGAAGGCGAAGAAGAACACCGCATCCGGGTCGTTCTGCACCTGGTGCAGCTCGGCGCGCATGCCGTCGACGGTGGCCTGGTCGACCTTGCCGGCGGCGATGAGCTGGTCGGCGCCGGACAGCAGCAGCTCCTCCCAGAATGCGATCATCGCCTTGCGTCGGTCCGGCTGGCGGTTGTCGTAGTGGAAGGTCTTGATTTCGGTGGCGACGTCGCGGAAGCCGCCGGCCAGCAGCAGGTTGCCGAGCTTGGCGCCGACGAACGGGTCGCCGCCGCTGTCGTACTGGTGGTCGTTGAAGGCCATCCAGTAGCGCAGCAGGTGGGGCGAGTAGGGGTCGAGGAAGAACGAGGAGTTCATCACCTCGGTGACGTACACCGGCGCACCCGGCATCAGCACGCGGCGCACCTCGTTGAGCACCCGCGCCGGTTGCGGCACGTGTTCCAGCACCCAGCACAGAAAGGCGCCGTCGAAGCTGCGCGGCTCGAACGGCAGGTCGGTGGCGTCGGCCTTCATCAGCGTGTAGCGCTCGGCGCACCAAGGGTGCTTCGCCAGGTTGTGCGCGGCGGCGTCGAGCTGGGCGTCGGACAGATCCACGCCGGTCACGTGCAGGTCGGGAAAGCGGCGCAGCAGGATCTCGGTCTGCGCGCCGACGCCGCAGCCGACTTCGAGCAGGCGGCGCACGCCGTCGTAGTCGATGTGGCGGTAGATGGTCTGCTCGGCGATGCGCGCTTGCTTGACCAGCCGCGCCTGTTCGGTCGGCGAGAAGCCGTGGATGTAGGGAAACTCGGTGGCGGTCGAGGAGTCGGTCATGGCGTGCTCCGGCGCTGTCGATGCGTGGATTGTCGCGCGGACGCGGCGCTTGGTGGGGGCGCCGCATCCGCCGCACTCAGGGGACATGGGTGGCCTGCGCAGCGGCGGGCAGGTGCGCGGCATGGTCGCGCAGCAGCGCCTTTTTCGCCTCCCAGGCCTCGCCCTCGCCCATCGGTACGTGGGTTGCGAATTCGCCGGCGACCAGGGTGGCGATCGGGATGCCGTCACGGAAGAGGACGCGCGCGCCGACCAGCGACGGCACCTTCGGGCCGGCGACGACGATGCCCGAGAGGTTGAGCGGGTCGGCGCCGCAGACGCAGACCAGGGTGCCGTCCGGTGCGCGTTGGCGCACGCGGCGCAGCAGGCCGATGGCCTCGGGCAGGGCGAACTGCTCGCCGGACAGGCCGGCGATGAAGCGCCCGCCGCGCAGCTCGCCGCGCGCCTCCATACGCTGGCAGGCGCGGCGCAGGTCGCGCCAGGGCGGCAGCCAGTCGGCCTCGCGTTGCAGCAGTTGCCAGGCGAGCACGCCGTAGCGGCGCAGCAGCACGCGCACGATGTA
>JBEQAM010000315.1:0-3152 GCA_041640375.1 Rehaibacterium sp.
TTCCCATGCTCGCGAAGCCCCGTCTCCTGACCTGCGGCAGTGCAGCCCGGTTGCCGTCTGGTCCCGTTCGCCCCCTCGCGCGTTCTCGCGCGCACGCCGACGCGTGCGTCGCGGGCTTTCTCCTGTCTCCCTGCGTTCCCTTCCCGCCGCGCTCGCGGCGAGGTCCCCGACGCTTCTGGAGAAAGACATGCGCGTGTTGGCCTGCGACGGCATCCATGAGGATGGCCTGACCCTGTTCCGCTCGGCCGGTTGGACGGTCGAAGTATCCGAACCCATCAAGGATCCGGCCGCGCTTGCCAAGGCGTTGGACGGCGTCGACGCGCTGCTGGTGCGCTCGGCGACGAAGGTGCCGGCCGAGGCGCTGGCCGGCGCCGCGCAACTGAAAGTGATCGGCCGTGCCGGCGCTGGCGTCGACACCATCGATGTCGACGCCGCCACCGCGCGCGGCATCGCGGTGATGAACGCGCCGGACGGCAACACCCTGGCCGCCGCCGAACACGCCTTGAGCCTGCTGTTCGCGCTGGCCCGCCACATCCCGCGCGCCGATGCCGGCATGAAGGCCGGGCAGTGGCCGAAGAACGGCCTGACCGGCTTCGAGCTGGAAGGCAAGCGGCTGGGCATCATCGGCCTGGGACGGATCGGCTCCACCGTGGCGCGCAAGGCGCGCGGCATCGGCATGGAGGTCGCCGCCCACGATCCGTTCCTGCCTGCGGCCGCTGCCGGCAAGGGCAGCGTGCCGCTGCTGGATCTCGACGCGCTGCTCGGCTGGGCCGACATCGTCACCCTGCATGTCCCGCGCACGAAGGAGACGACCAATCTCCTCGACGCCGCACGGCTGCGTGCGATGAAGCGCGGCGCCTATCTCATCAACGCCGCCCGTGGCGGGCTGGTCGATGAGCAGGCCCTGCTGGAGGTGCTGGACGAAGGCCATCTGGCGGGCGCCGCGCTCGACACCTTCGCCACCGAGCCGCTGCCGGCCGACTCGCCGCTGCGCGGTCACCCCAAGCTGCTGCTCACACCGCATCTGGGCGCCTCCACCGGCGAGGCGCAGCAGGCGGTGAGCACGATCCTGGCGCGGCAGATTCTGGACTTCATCCAGACCGGAGCGGTCGCCGGCTGCGTCAACCTGCCACCGCTGACGCCCGAGGCCGCGCGCGAAATCGGCCCGTGGATGCCACTGATGAGCGCACTCGGGAAACTCGCCGTGCGGCTGATGCCGGCGCCCACCCGCCTGCATCTGACCTATGCCGGCCGCACCGAAGGGCTCGATCCGCGCCCGCTCACCCGCCTGCTGGTGGCCGCGTTGCTCGGCTCGGCCTCCGGCCGCGTCACCCCGGTCAATGCCCTGCAGGAAGCCGCGCTGCGCGGGCTGGAGGTGGCCGAAACCGTCGGCGGCGACGGCGACGGTTTCGACCGTCTGCTGAAGCTGCGGGTGGAGGGGGGCGAGGGCGTGCGCGAGATCGAGGCCACCTTGCATCGCGGCCCGCGCGTGGTGCGCCTGGACGGCGTGGAGCTCGACTTCGACCCGCGCGCCCACTTGCTGCTGATGCGCAACGAGGATCGCCCCGGTGTGATCGGCCTGGTCGGCTCCCACCTCGGCGCCGCCGGCATCAACATCATCAACTTCTCGCTCGGCGCCACCGGCGACGGCCAGGCGGTCGCCGCCATCACCGTCGACCGCGAGGTTCCCGCCGCGCAACTGGTCGCCCTGCGTGCCATCCCCGGCATCGTCGAGATGGAGCCGGTCTGATGCGCATCCTGCTCGCACGTCATGGTGAAACCGCCTGGAATGCGGAGGGACGGTACCAGGGACAGCGGGACATTCCGCTGTCGCCGGTGGGCGAGGCCCAGGCGCGGGCCTTGGGCGAACGGCTGGCCGAGGTGCCGATCGCACGGGCGGTGGCTTCACCGCTGAGCCGCGCGCGGCGCACGGCGGAGATCGCGCTGGGCGCACGCGCCGGCCTGCTGGTGCTGGATGCCGGATTCGCCGAGATCGCTCACGGCGACTGGGAGGGCAAGCTGGCCAGTGAGATCCGCGCCGTCGATCCCGAGCGCCTGCGCGCCTGGCGGGAGGATCCCGAGTCGGTGCGGATGCCCGGCGGCGAATCGCTGGCCGAGGTGATGGTGCGCTGCTGGGCGGCCTTCGAGCGGGCCTGCGAGGGCCTGGCGGAGAAGGATGTGCTGCTGGTGGTCGCACACGACGCAGTCAACCGCCTGATCCTCGCCCGCGTGCTCGGCCTGCCGATCGCGCGGCTGTGGTCGTTCCGGCAGGCGCCGACCACGCTCAACCTGCTCGAAGGGCCGCAGGCGGCCGCGCTCGAGGTCGTGCGCCTCAATGATTGTGCGCATCACACGGCATTCTTCGGCGAGGCGGTACACCGGGCGCTGTAGCGATGATCCCGGTCAAACCCGCCCCGATCCGGTCGCGTTACCCTGCCGGCGTGGCTGCCGCGGAGGGTGGCGAATCGAGGTGCTGTCGATGCGAGTGACATTCCACGGGGCCGCCGGCGAGGTGACCGGCTCCTGCCATCTGGTCGAGGCCAACGGCCATCGGATCCTGCTCGATTGCGGGCTGGTGCAGGGGCGCGAGGAGGACGAGGGGCGCAACGCCGAGCCGTTCCCGTTCCGCGTCGAGGACATCGACGCGGTCGTGCTCAGCCACGCCCACATCGACCATGCCGGCCGTCTGCCGCTGCTGGTCAAGCGCGGCTACCGCGGCCCGATCTGGACCCATCCGGCCACCGCAGACCTGCTCCGCATCATGCTGGCCGATTCGGCGGCGCTGGCCGAGGCCGACGCCAACTACGCCAACCGCCACCGCGCGCCCGGCCAGCCCGAGGCCAGGCCGCTGTATACCCAGCGCGACGTCATCGACACGCTCAAGCAGGTGCGCGCGCTGGAGTACGACGTGGTGCGCGAGATCGCCGCCGGCGTGCGCGTGCGCTTGAGCGATGCCGGTCACATCCTCGGCTCGGCCATCGTCGAGCTGTGGGGCAATGGCAGCGAGGCGATGAAGGCGCGCAAGCTGGTGTTCTCCGGCGATCTCGGCCTGCGCGGCATCCCGATCCTGCGCAATCCGACACTGATCCCCGACGCCGACCTGGTGATGATGGAGTCCACCTATGGCGACCGCCCGCACCGCGACCGCGGCG
>JBEQAM010000316.1:0-3146 GCA_041640375.1 Rehaibacterium sp.
CGCGAGGACGCGCTGGCCGACCCGCCGCCGCAGGTGGCCGACACCGGCAACCGTTTTCTCCATCTCGCCCTGCGCGACCGCACCGCCCTGGCGGCGCTGGCGCACGACGCCGACGCCGTGCACCGCATCAGCGACCGGCTCGACCTGATCGGTGTCTACATCCACACCCGCGATGCCGCCCGGCCCGACCGCCACGCCGCGGCACGCATGTTCGCGCCGCGCTACGCCATCGCCGAGGAAGCCGCCACCGGCATGGCCGCCGGCGGCCTTGGCGCGCTGCTGCACGCGCACGGCCTGCGCGTGCCGGAGCTGTGGTTCGAGCAGGGCCACTTGATGCCAGAGCCTTCGCCGAGCCTGCTGCGGGTGCGGGTCGAAAGCGACGGCAGCGCGATCGTGAAGGTCTGGGCCGGCGGCCGCGCCCGCATCGTCCGCGAACTCGGGCCGGTCGCGGCGTGACGGGCAATTCGTCAGCACGACCGCCACCGACAGCCGCAACGATGCGCGCGCCGTGTCGTGGCCGCGGCATCGGTCACGACCGGAGAACGACGAAGGCATCCGATCGCGGCTCATGCCGCCACTACAGGCAGCGGATGCCTAGAACCCCGCGCCCGACTGCGCCAGGTACGCCTCCTCGTCCGGCGTGTTGGCACGTCCGAGCACGGCGTTGCGGTGCGGGAAGCGCCCGTAGCGCGCGATCACCTCGCGATGCCGCACCGCGTAGTCGAAGAAGCTCTCGTAAGGCGCACGCAGCGCCTCCGGCGCTTCGTCGCGCAGCGCCGCGAACAGCGCCACGCTGCACTCCTGCAGCGACCGGTTCTCGGCGTGCTCCAGCGACAGGTAGAAGAACACCCGCTGTGGACGGCTCAACTGGCGGTCGTGGCCCAGCCGCAGCCCCTCAAGACACAGCGCCTGCGCCAGTGCGTCGGCGGCGAAGGCGGCGCCATCGCCGCGATGCAGGTGGCGGCCGAACTGGTCGATCAGGATCAACAGCGCCAGCCGGCCGCACGCCTCGCCCGCCCAGTACGACAGCTCGCCACGCCGCGCTGCCTCCACCCAGGTGCCAAAACGGTCGCCGATCTCGCGGTCCAGGGCCTCGCCACCCTCGAACCAGCGCGGCAGGCCCTGCGCGATCGTCTCGCCCTCGTCGTCGGCCGCGCCGAACCAGAACCGCAGCACGTCCTCCGGGCCGATCATTGCCCGGTCTCCTCGCGCGCCAGCGTGCCGAACAGACGGTCGCCGATCGGATAGGTGATGTTGAAATTGACCCGCGCCATCCGCGCCGGATCGTGGTGGATGCGATGCAGCCATTGCAACCGGCGCAGCAGCGGGACGCGCGCCAGCCGCGAGCCGGGCGGCGCGTGCCAGGCCAGGTGCAGCGCCTCGTAGTTGAGGTAGTAGGCCAGCCCGGTGGCGATGAACAGCCAGGCCACGTTCGGCGACACCGCCCAGGCCAGCAGCAGCCACACCGGCAGGCCGAAGGCGCCGAAGAAGAAGATCACCAGCAGCGGCGGAAACAGCACCGCGCGCAGGTCGCGCGCGCCCTCCAGCGGCATCGCCTCGTGGGTGAAGAAGCGGTGGTGCTGGTCGGCGTGGCGGCGATAGACCAGCCCCAGCCCGCGCAACGGCCGGTGCATCGGATAGCGGTGGCCGAAATATTCGGCGAGGTTGGCGTAGAGGAAGGCCAACGGCACCGTCAGCCATTCCAGCGGGCGCACGTCCTGCAGTTGCCACAGGCAGGCGAGCAGCGCCAGGGTGCC
Organism: Rehaibacterium sp.; assembly: GCA_041640375.1. GTDB lineage: Bacteria > Pseudomonadota > Gammaproteobacteria > Xanthomonadales > Xanthomonadaceae > Rehaibacterium. The sequence goes on from JBEQAM010000316.1 coordinate 1,758, forward strand.
GCCGCCGAAGGTGAACAGCGCATGCAACCCGCCGCGATAGCCGCGCGGGATCTGGGTGGCTCGGTACTCGGCGCGGTAGCGCCGCATGCTGTCGGGAAGGGCGTCGTGTCCGTCCATCGTCCGCAGTCTAGCCGAACCGCAGGATGGCGCTTGCCCGATGATCTGCGGCGCGCGATGCTGCCGGCCCGTTTTCCGGAGTCCGGCGATGCGGCTGTCCGCGCTCTACATCCATCCGATCAAGTCCTGCGCCAGCCTCGCGCTCGACGAGGCCGAGGTGCGGCCGCGCGGACTGGCCCATGACCGCCGCTGGCTGATCGTCGACCAGGCCGGCCGCTTCCTCACCGGGCGCCAACTGCCGGCGCTGGTGCGGCTGCGGGCGATGCCGCAGGCCGGCGGGCTGACGCTGGACGCGCCGAACATGCCCACCCTCCACGTGCCGCGCCCGCCCGCCGATGCGCCGCGCCTGCAGGTGCAGGTGTGGAAGGACCGCGTCGATGCCGCCCTCGCCGACGCGACGGCCGCGCACTGGCTGACGCAATGGCTGGGCCGGCCGCTGCGGCTGGTCCACATGGACGCCGGCGCGCGGCGCCCGGTGCGGCCGGATCTTTCGCAGCCCGGCGACCTGGTCAGCTTCGCCGACTCCTTCCCGCTGCTGGCGATCTCGCAGGCGGCGCTCGACCAGCTCAACGCCAGACTCGCCACGCCGGTGCCGATCGCCCGGTTCCGTCCCAACCTGGTCATCGCCGGCTGCGGGCCGCACGCCGAGGACGGCTGGAGGCGCATCCGCATCGGCGCGGTCGAGTTCGACGTCAGCCGCCAGTGCGTGCGCTGCGTGTTCACCACGGTGGACACCGAACGCGGCGCGCCCGACCCGTCCGGCGAGCCGCTGAACACGCTCAAGGGCTACCGCCGCGGCGAATCCGGCGTCACCTTCGGCGTGCACTTGATCGCCCGCGGCAGCGGCACGCTGCGGGTCGGCGACACGGTGACCGTGCTCGCCTGATCGCGGCGACGAAGCGCCGTTTCAGAACTTCCAGGTGATGCGCGCGTACACGTCGCGATCGACGCGCGCCTGCGCCGCGGCGGCCGGGACGGCCAGCTCCTCGCGCCAGCGGTAGCGCGCCTCCGCCGAGAGATCGGCGTCGATCTTCCACTGCCAGCGGATCTCGGCCAGCGCATCGTTGTTGCGGAAATCCGGCGACAGCAGCCAGCCGGCCTCGGCACGTCCGTAGACCACGCCCACGCCATGACCGGGCGCGACGTTCTCCAGGTTGGCCGACACCTGCCAGGCGGTGCCGCCGGCGCGCGCCGGGTCGCCGGTGCCGCCGACGCTGCCGCGCGGCGTGTCCGGCGCATGGCCGACCTCGGCGCCGAGCAACCAACGCATGC
>JBEQAM010000317.1:0-3135 GCA_041640375.1 Rehaibacterium sp.
CCGATCTGCCGCCATCGCGATGGAGCTGGGCTGCGACGGCGTGCTGATGAACACCGCCATCGCCGGCGCGAAGCACCCGATCCTGATGGCCAGCGCGATGCGCAAGGCGGTCGAGGCCGGCCGCGAAGCCTTCCTCGCCGGCCGCATCCCGAAAAAGCGCCCCGCCAGCGCCTCCTCGCCGCTCGACGGCACCTTCTTCTGAGGCGGACGACACGGATGTCCGCCGACGAGTCCAGCGCCCCGCCCGACGGCCCGAGCAAGCCCTTCACCGGCGCACCCGGCCGCCGCCAGGTGCGCAGCTTCGTGCTGCGCCAAGGCCGGCTGACCCAGGCGCAGGAGCGCGCGTTCGCGACGCACTGGCCGCGCTACGGGCTCGATTACACCGGCCAGCCGCGCGACTTCGATGCCACCTTCGGGCGTCGCGCCGAGCGCGTCATGGAGATCGGCTTCGGCAACGGCGAGGCACTGCGTCACGCCGCCGAGCACGAGCCGGCACGCGACTTCATCGGCATCGAGGTGCATCGCCCCGGCGTGGGCCGCCTGCTCAACGCGCTGGCCGCGGCCGACCTCGGCAATGTGCGCGTGTACTGTCACGACGCGGTCGAGGTACTCGGCCACGAAATCGCACCCGCCAGCCTCGACGAAATCCGCATTTATTTCCCCGACCCCTGGCATAAGAAGCGTCACCACAAGCGCCGCTTGATTCAGCCCGGGTTCGCTGCGCTGCTGGCAGAACGGCTGCGACCGGGCGGGCTGTTGCACCTGGCGACCGACTGGGCCGACTATGCCCGGCACATGTGGGAAGTGCTCGACGCCGAGCCGCGCCTGCGCAACCGGGCCGGCCCGGGCGGCCACCTGCCGCGGCCGCCGTGGCGTCCGCAAACCCACTTCGAGGCACGCGGCCTGCGCCTGGGCCATGGCGTGTGGGATCTGCTCTACGACCGCATCTGACGCAACCGAACCGGGGGAGGCACACGCGGCAACGCCATGGAGATCGGCCTGGACATCGGCCCCGCCGGCCTGGCGCTCACCACCGAGATGATGCTGGTGCTCGGACTGGTGGGCTTCACCATGGTGATGTTCATGGTGGAGAAGCTGCGGCCCGACGTCACCGCGCTGATCGTCCTGGTCGCCCTCGGCCTGCTCGGTCTGGTGCCGGCCGACCAGCTCTTCGACGGTTTCGCCGGCAACGCGGTGATCTCGGTGATCGCCACCATGATCCTCGGCGCCGGCCTGGACCGCACCGGCGCACTCAACCGTCTGGCGGTGTGGCTGCTGCGCGTCTCCAGGGGCATGGAGGAGCGGCTGATCCTGCTCGCCTCCGCGGTTGCCGGCGGCATCTCCTCGGTGATGCAGAACCCGTCGGCGGCGGCGCTGTTCCTGCCGGTCGCCTCGCGCCTGTCGGCGCGCACCGGCATCGCCCTGTCGCGCCTGCTGCTGCCGATCGGCGTGGCGATCGTGATGGGCGGCAGCCTGACCATGGTCGGCAACTCGCCGCTGATCCTGCTCAACGACTTGCTGGTCTCGGCCAACCGCAACCTGCCGCCGGGCGTGGCCACGCTGCAGCCGTTCACCATGTTCGCGCCGATCCCGATCGGCCTCGCCCTGCTGCTGCTCGGCCTGGTGTTCTTCCGCCTGGTCGGCCGCAAGTGGCTGGTCGGCGAGGACAAGAACGTCACCCCGGCGCGCACCGAGAGCTACTTCGCCCAGGCCTACGGCATCGACGGCGAGGTGTTCGAGCTCACCGTCACCTCCGAGAGCCCGCTGGTCGGCATGTCGGTGGGCGAGGCCGAGGCGCAGAAGGGTGCGCCGCTGTTCCTGGCGCTCAAGAGCGGCAACGAGTCGCGGCTGGCACCGCCGGCCGACGCCATGATCTGGGTCGGCAGCGTGCTCGGCGTGATGGGCACCCGCGAGGAGATCAACGACTACGCGCAGAACAACCTGCTGCGCGTGTCGCCGCGGCTGCGGAACTTCGGCGACCTGTTCAATCCCAGCCGCGCCGGCATCTCCGAGGCGGTGGTGCCGCCGACCTCGCGCTATATCGGCAAGACCCAGGCCGAGCTGCAGCTGCGCAAGCGGCTTGGCCTGAGCCTGCTGGCGATCAACCGCGACGGCCAGGTCTGGCGCGAGGACATTCGCCACATGCCGATCAAGGCCGGTGACATGCTGGTCTTCCACAGCATCTGGCAGGACCTGACCGCCGCCGCCGAGAGCCGCGACTTCGTCGTGGTCACCGACTACCCCAAGGACGAACAGCGCCCGCACAAGCTCTGGCACGCGCTGCTGGTGTTCGCCGTGGCGCTGGGGCTGGCGCTGTCGGCCGAACTGCCGGTGCCGGTGGCGCTGATGACCGGCGCGGTCGGCATGCTGGTGCTGGGCGTGCTCAACATGGACGAGGCCTACGCCGCCATCAACTGGAAGACCGTCTTCCTGATGGCCTCGCTGATCCCGCTCGGCTGGGCGATGGACGCCACCGGCGCCGCCGCCTGGGTGTCGCAGCAGGTGCTCACCCGGCTCGGCAGCGACTGGCCGATCTGGGTGCTGGAGGCCGCGGTCGGCCTGCTCACCACCCTGTTCGCGCTGGTCATCACCCACGTCGGCGCCACCGTGGTGATGGTGCCGATGGCGATCAACTTCGCCATCGCGGTCGGTGGCAACCCGACCGTGTTCGCGCTGATCGTCGCGCTGTCGGCGTCGAACAACTTTCTCAGCGCCTCCAACCCGGTGCTGTCGGTGATCGCCGGCCCGGCCGGCTACCGGCCACGCGACCTGCTGCGGGTCGGCCTGCCGTTGACCCTGCTCTACCTGGCAGTGGTGCTGCTGATGGTCAACCTGATGTTCTGAAACGCCGGGCCCGGCCTGCGCCGCGATGTGGCGCGGACGCCCTGCCAGCAGGACCTGGGCCGGGTTTACCGCGCATGCGGCTCGGCCAGCCAGATCTGGCCGTCGCGCACCTCGACCGCGACCGCGCGCAGCGACTGGCCGCGACAAGGCCCGGCCACGCACTCGCCGCTCATCCGTTCGAAGGTCGCGCCATGGGCGGCGCAGACCAACCGCCCCTTGTCGATCAGAAAGCGCCCCGGCGCCCAGTCCAGCCGGCGACCGGCGTGCGGGCAGATATTGAGGAAGGCAGCC
>JBEQAM010000318.1:0-807 GCA_041640375.1 Rehaibacterium sp.
CGCCGCCACCGCGCTCAGCGCCTGCGGCAACGGCAGCAGGAACAGCAGGCCGATCGCCAGCGCCGCGCCAACGCCGGCGCCGAACAGGTCGGCACCGTACAGCCGCGGGATCTGTGCCGGGTGATGCGCAAAGGCCAGCCCGAAGCAACAGGCGGCGAAAAAGAACGGCAGCGCCAGGCACAGGTAGAGCGCCGCCAGCCAGCCGAGCTGGCGCAAGTCCCAGACCAGCGCCAGGCCGTTGAACGGGATCGCCTGCGCCAGCGCGGTGCAGGCCGGCACGGCCAGCGCGAACAGCGCCGCGCAGAGCGGATACAGCGCGTCGAAGCGCGCCACCGCCCAGCCGCGCAGCAGGCTCAGCGCGGTGCCGCTGGCGCCGTGGCCGAGCAAGGCCAGGCTGATGATCATCGCCGCGAACGACTGCCAGTGCGCGATCGCCAGCCAGCGCACCAGCAGGATCTGATAGCCCAGCGCCGCCGCCGACAACAGCGCCACCGACAGCGCCAGCCACGGCCCGGCGCGCGCCTCGCTCATCGCCGCTCGCCGGCGCCGGTCAGCGGCACGAAGCGTACCGGCAGGATCTGCCGGCTGCGCACACGGCCGTCGTCCTGCTTCTCCACCAGCATCAGCATCTGGGTGTGGAACTGCCCGCCGACCGGGATCACCATCCGCCCGCCGGGCTTGAGCTGCTCGATCAGCGGCGGCGGAATCGACGCCGCCGCCGCGGTGACCACGATGGCGTCGAACGGCGCCTGCTCGGGCCAGCCGTAGTAGCCGTCACCCTCGCGCAGCTCGATGTTGGCGTAGCCC
>JBEQAM010000318.1:817-3123 GCA_041640375.1 Rehaibacterium sp.
AGCCCAGCGCCTGCAGGTCGGCGGCCGCGCGCCGCGCCAGCGGCGGAACGATCTCGATGCTGTACACGCGCCCGACCAGCTCGGCCAGCACCGCCGCCTGGTAGCCCGAGCCGGTGCCGATCTCCAGCACGCGATCGCCCGGCCGCGGCCGCGCCAGGTCGGTCATCAGCGCGACGATGTAGGGCTGCGAGATGGTCTGCCCGTGGCCGATCGGCAGCGGCCGGTTGGCATAGGCGTGGGCGCGCTGCGCCTCCGGCACCAGGCGGTGGCGCGGCACCCTGGCGAGTGCGTCGAGCACGCGCGGATCGAGCGCGGGCAGGCCGGTCCCGCGGCGCACCTCCTCGGCATGGCGGCGCACCTCGTGCACCATCCGCGCGCGCTGGGTCGCCATCATCGGGTCATCCGGCGCGCCGGTCCCGGCATCGTCCCGGCCGGCAAGCGCCGTGGCCGCCGCCAGCGACCCGCACGCCAGCAGCGCGAGCGACCATGCCGCCCATCCGCCCCGCCGCTTCGCATGCCGCGTCCGGCCCATGCCGCCCGCTCCGCAGTCGCCGCCTGCCGGCGTCGATTCTACGCCCGCGCCGCCGCCCGCCGGTTCGCGCGCCATCAAGACCGCCGCGAACGCTGCAAACGAATGCAATGCGCGCCGCCCCACGAACGGTGCGGCGAAAACGGTAGGCTTGCCGACAGTCCGCAGGATGCCGTGCATGACCGCCCCCCTCGCCACCCACCTCACCATCTTCGGCGCCACCGGCGACCTCGCCCAGCGGATGCTGCTGCCCTCGCTGTACGGCCTGCAGCGCGAGGGCCTGCTACCGCCGGCGTTGCGCATCCTCGGCAGCGCGCGCAGCGAACTCGACGGCGAGGGCTTCCGCGCCCTGGTCGCCGCCGCCATCGAGCGCCACGCGCCGGCCGGCGAGCGCGACCACGGCAGCCTGCGCGCCTTCCTCGAGCGGGTGGATTTCCAACCGGCCGACGTGTCCTCGCCCGAGGCGATGGCCGCGCTCGCCCGCGCCATCGCGGCTGCCCGCGACGGCGGCGGCGCCGCCTACCACCTGTCCACCGCGCCGCGCTGGTACGCGCCGATCTGCGCCGCGCTCGGCACCGCCGGTCTGAACGACCCCGGCGCGCGCGTGCTGCTGGAGAAACCCATCGGCCACGACCTCGCCAGCTCGGTCGCGATCAACGACGGTGTGGCGGCGGTGTTCGACGAGGACCGCGTGTACCGGGTCGATCACTACCTCGGCAAGGAGGGCGTGCAGAACCTGCTGGCGCTGCGCTTCGGCAACGCCCTGTTCGAGCCGTTGTGGAACGCGCGCCACATCGAACAGGTGCAGATCACCGTCGCCGAGACGGTCGGCGTCGAGGGCCGCGCCGGCTACTACGACGAGGCCGGCGCACTGCGCGACATGCTGCAGAACCACCTGCTGCAGCTGCTGTGCTTGACCGCGATGGAGCCGCCGGCACACTTCGAGCCGCACTCGGTGCGCAACGAGAAGATCAAGGTGCTGCGCTCGCTGCGGCCGCTCCGCGGCGGCGACGTCGCCAGCCACACCGTCGCCGGCCAGTACACGGCCGGCGCGGTCGGCGGCGCGGCGGTACCCGGCTACCGCGAGGAGCTCGGCCACGACAGCCGCACCGAGACCTTCGTCGCCGTGCGCGCCCACATCGACAACTGGCGCTGGTCGGGAGTGCCGTTCTACCTGCGCACCGGCAAGCGCATGCCGCGCCGCTGCACCGAGATCTACATCCAGTTCCGCGCCATCCCGCATTCGATCTTCGCCGACGGCGGCGCCCGCGTCGCGCCGAACGCGCTGGTGATCGCCCTGCAGCCGGAAGAGCGCATCGCGCTGGCGCTGATGAACAAGACGCCCGGTCTGGATCGCGGCGGCGTCAAGCTCTCGCAGGTCGCCCTCGACCTGGACCTGCGCCATGCCTTCGCCGAGCAGCGCCGCTTCATCGCCTACGAGCGGCTCTACCTCGACGCGCTGGAAGGCAACGGCACCCTGTTCGTGCGCCGCGACGAGATCGAGGCGGCTTGGCAATGGGTCGACGGCATCCATGCCGGCTGGCGCGAGGCCGACCTGGCGCCGCGCCCCTATCCCGCTGGCACCTGGGGCCCGGGCAGCGCCGCCGCGCTGACCGAGCGGCATGGACACAGCTGGCGGGAGTGACGATGTCTCGCGACCCGATGCCTGACACTGCCACGTTTGTCTCCCCTCTCCCGGTGGGAGAGGGGCTGCAAAGCACCTCATGAGCTGGACCGAAACCCTGCACGATGATGGCGACGCGCTGGTCAAGACGCT
>JBEQAM010000319.1:0-3119 GCA_041640375.1 Rehaibacterium sp.
GCCTGCAAACCTGGGTCGGCCTGCCGCAGGCACACGAGGAGGACGCGCCCGCCTTCCATCACCACGCTGCCGCCACGCTGCCGCGCATCGAGCACGACGGGGTGCGCCTGACCGTGGTGGCCGGCCACGGCTTCGGCGAGCGCTCGCCGGTGCGGGTCTACAGCGGCACCTTGTATGTCGCGATCGACCTGGATGCCGGTGCCGCGCTCACGATCCCCGCCGAGCACGCCGAGCGCGCGCTGTATCCGGTCGCGGGCGAGCTGGAGCTGGACGGCTTTCCGCTGCCCAACGCGTGCCTGACCGTGCTCGACGAAGGCAGCGAACCAACCCTGCGCGCGCGCACTCCCTCGCGGGTGATGCTGTGCGGCGGCGAGCCGCTGGACGGCCCGCGTTTCGTCTGGTGGAACTTCGTCGCCAGCTCGCGCGAGCGCATCGAGCGGGCCAAGGCGGACTGGCGCGAGGGCCGCTTCGACCGGGTCCCGGGCGAGACCGAGTTCATTCCGTTGCCGGGGTAGCGGCGCGCCGGCCATGGCCCCGTAGCCGCGCTGGCACCGCGACTACGCGACCAGCGGACGCAGCCAGAAGGTCAGCGGCTTTTCGCTCTCGGCCGGTTCGCCGATCTCCCGCCACGCCAGCCGCATGGTCATGCCGGGCTGGCGCGCGTAGCCGCGCTTGGCCCAGAAAGCGTCGTTGTCGCGGTGGTCGGGCGGCCGGCGCGGATCGTCGGGCGCACGATCGACCGCGGCGAAGGCGGTCCAGCGGAAGCGCCCGAGCCGGCGCGCGTGCGCCTCGCGCTCGTCGAAGAAGCGATGACCGAGGCCGAGGCCGCGGTACGGCTTCAGCAGCACCGACTCGCCGCAGTAGAAGACCTGCTCGACCGGGAGGCCGCGCGCGATGAAGGGACGCTGGAACACCTCCTCCTCGTCGGCCAGCGGGATGCCGGTGGATGCACCAACCACGCGCCCACCGTCGAAAGCGAGCACGAACAGGCTGTCCGGCGAACGGGTGTAGGTCGCCAGGTACTTCGCCTCATAGGCCGGGTCGCCGTCATACAGATAGGGATAGTCGCGAAACACCGCGATGCGCAGCCGCGCCACGGCATCGAGGTGTTCGCCGATCTCGGCGCCGCGGAAAGTGGCGATGCGAATGGACGGCTGGCTCATCGGCTCACCTGGTCGATCCAGTCCTGCAGGTTGTAGTAGTTGGTGACCCGCGCGATGCGGCCGTCGCTGACTTCGAAAAAGGCCCCGCCCGGCAGCACGTAAGTCTGGCCGTTCGCCTTCGGCAGGCCGTCGTCGTCGGCCAGATAGGTGCCGTGTACCACGTACTCGGCGGCAGCATGGCGGCCGTCTTCGGACACCATCACCACGATGTCGCGCAACTGTTCGCGGTAACAGCGATCCATCCGCGCCATGAAGGCGCGGAAGGCGGCGACGCCGGTCTCACGCCCGCCCTGGTTGAGGTCGTGGACCACGTCCTCGGTGAGATAGCCGAGCATGGCCTCGCGGTCGCCGCGGTTGAACGCGTCGTAGTAGCTGCGGATGAGGTCAGCGGTGGTCATGCATGCTCCTGGGCGGCGATGGCGTGGTGGCGCGGAAAGGCGGTCACGATTATCGTCGTGGCGCACGCACCGCGTCGAATCTCCGGCCACGCCCCGCATGAACTACCGCCACGCCTTCCACGCCGGCAACCACGCCGATGTGCTCAAGCACGTCGTCCTGCTCGCCTTGGTCGAGGCGCTGCAGCGCAAGGACACACCGATCTTCGTGCTCGACACCCACGCCGGCCGCGGTCGCTACGATCTCGCCGGTGCGCAGGCCGGCCGCACTGGCGAGGCCGAAGGCGGTATCAAGCGCCTGCTCGCGCTCGCCCGCGACCAGCGCCCCTCGGCGGGCAGCCTGCGCGCGCAAGCCGCCGACAACGCCGGGCCGGCACCGCTGCCACGCGGCCCCGGCGCGCTGCCCGAGCCGGTGCTGCGCTACCTCGACGCCGTGCGCGCCTGCAATCCCGACGGCGGCTGCGCGGTCTATCCCGGCTCGCCGCTGCTGCTCGCGCAGGCGTTGCGCGCGCACGACCGCCTCGCCTGCTGCGAACTGCACGAAGAGGAAGCCGCCGCGCTCAAGGCGCTGCTCGCCGGCGATGCCCGCGTCGGGGTGCACCGCCGCGACGGCTACGGTGCGCTCGCCGCCCTGCTGCCACCGAAGGAAAAGCGCGGACTGGCGCTGATCGACCCGCCCTACGAGGCGCAGGAAGCCGAATACGGCGCCATCCTCGCCGCGCTCGCCGAAGGCCTGCGCCGCTGGCCGCAGGGCGTCTACGCGCTGTGGTACCCGATCAAGCAGCGGCGCACGTTGCGGCCGTTTTTCCGCAAGGCCGCCGTGCTGCCGGCGAAATCGGCGCTGCTGCTGGAACTGCTGGTACGCCCCGATGACTCGCCGCTGCGCATGAATGGCAGCGGCATGCTGCTGCTCAACCCGCCCTGGCGGCTCGACGCCGCGCTCGCGCCGGTCCTGCCGGCGCTGGTGTCCGTGCTCGGCGAAGCCGGGGCGTCCTCGCGGCTGGAATGGCTTCGGCACGCCGATTGACGCGGGCGGCCTGGCACCGCCCGGCAAACGCGCTAGGCTGACGCCACAGCACAAGGCATCGTCGCCATGAGCCGGACCCGCAAGATCACCACCGTCCTCCCCGTCGAAGCCATCGAGCCCTGCCTGCCGTTCTGGGAGGCGATCGGCTTCAAGGTCACCGTCGACCTGCCGCAGGGCGAGGCGCTCGGCTTCGTCATCCTCAGCGACGGCAGCACCGAGGTGATGTACCAGAGCTTCGCCTCCATCGCCGAGGACGTGCCCGCGATCGCCGAAGCCGCACGGCGCGGCCACGCCTTCCTGTTCGTCGAGGTCGATGACATCGACGCCGTCGAGCGTGCCCTCGCCGGCCAGCCGGTGGTGCTGCCGCGCCGCACGACGTTCTACGGTGCCACCGAGATCGGCTACCGCGAGCCGGGTGGACACTACGTCACCTTCGCCCGGTTCGGGGAGCCGCCGCAGTAATCCGCCACACCGCGAGGCCCGATCATGCCTACGCGCCTTCCGTTTCCCGCGCTGATCGCCATGTTGTTCGCC
>JBEQAM010000320.1:0-3116 GCA_041640375.1 Rehaibacterium sp.
CGAGGCGCTCGGGTAGGGGCCGAAATAGCGCCCCGGTGCGGCGCGGCTGCCACGGTGGAAGGCGATGCGCGGCCACTCGCCGGCGCCGATGTGGATGTACGGGTAGCTCTTGTCGTCGCGCAGCAGCACGTTGTAGCGCGGCCGGAGCGACTTGATCAGTTGGTTCTCCAGCAGCAGCGCCTCGGCCTCGGTGCGGGTGACCGTGACCTCCATGCGGGCGATCTGCGACACCATGCGCTGGGTGCGCAACGGCAGCGCCTTGGTGAAGTAGCTGGCGACGCGCTTGTTCAGCGCCGAAGCCTTGCCGACATAGAGCACGCTGCCGTCGGCGGCGTACATGCGGTACACGCCGGGCGCGGAAGTCAGGGTGCGGACGAAGGCCTTGCCGTCGAAGACGCTGGCGGAAGTGTCGGTTTCGCTCATTCGCCCACGGGCAAACGGTTTGTCTGGCCGCCGTCGGTCCGGATGCGCAGGATCTCGTGCGCATCGGTATTGGCCAGCCACAGCTCACCTGCAACGACGGCGATCGCAGCCGGCCGCCGCAGCGGATGATCGCACCGGAACCGACTGAGTCCGCCACCGCCCAGTTTCAAGCGGCGCAGGGCGTCATTGTAGGCATCGGCCACCCACAATACCGGCGCGTCGGGGTCGAGCGCGATCGCCAGCGGGTACTGCAGGCTCGCCGCCTCGCGGCTGCCGTCGCGGCCGCCGAACTCGAACAGCCCCTGCCCGACCAGCGTCTGCACCGCGCCGCTGTCGACGTTGACACAGCGCAAGGCCGAGGCCGCGGCATCGCAGACGTAGAGCGTCTTGTGCACCAGCGCCAGCGCTGCCGGATGGGCGAATTCCGCGGCATCGGCCGCGCCGTCGCCGAGGCCGAGCTGGCCACTGCCGCAGAGCCGCCGCAGCGCGCCGAGGCCGAGGTCGTACTCCCAGATCTGGTTGCTGCCGGCCAGGGCGGCGAACAGGCGATCCTTGGCGGCGGCCACCGCCCAGGGCTGATCCAGCGTCACGGCCGCCGGATCGGCCACCCGGCCTTCCACCGGCGCGCCGGGCTGGCCGTTGCCGGCCAACGTGTCGACCTGGCCACGCAGCAGTGAAATCCGCCGCAGCGCGTGGTTACCGGTATCGGCGACGTAGAGCGTGTCGCGCACCAGGCTCAGCCCGCGCGGGGCGTTGAAGGCGGCCTCATCGAGCATGCCGTCGACCAGGCCTGGAAACCCGCCGCCGAACACGCGCAGCACGCGCCCGTCGTGGGTGCATTCGAGGATGCGGTGGTGGCCGCTGTCGGCGATGTACAGATGCTTGTCGCCCACCGCGATGCCGGCCGGCCAGGCCAGCGCCGTGCGTGCGGCGGCGTTGCGCACGTCCACGGCCTCGGCCAGCGGCGCCACGCCGGGCTCGTCGAGCATGGTGGCGATGCTGGCGTCGAGCGCCTCGCGCTGCATGTCGCCGGCGACGATCTCGCGCAGCTGGCCGCGCGCATCGACCAGCGCCACCGAGGGCCAGGCCTGGATGCCGTAGTGCTGCCAGGCGACGAAGTCCGGGTCGTTGGCGACCGGGAAGCTCAGGCCGAGCCGGCCGACCGCCTGCTCGACCAGCGCCGGGCTGCGCTCGGCCTCGAACTTGGGCACGTGCAGGGCGAACACGCGCAGCCGGTCGGGGTACTTGGCCTGCAGATGACGCAGGTCGCCGAGCAGATTGTGGCTGTAGGCGGAACCCGCGCTCCAGAACGCGACCGCCACCACCCGCCCGCGCTGGCCGGCCAGCGTCGCCGCCGGTGCGTTGATCCACTGCAGACGGTCGGTGAATTCGGGGGCGAGCGCAGCGGCGGTCATGACACGCCTCCAGTGGGCCTGGCGCGATTATGCGCCCTGCCGCAGCCGTTGCAGCAAACCGTCGGCGGCGTCCGAGAGCAGCGCGAAGACCCGCTCGAAATCGGCCTCGTCGCCGTAGTAGGGATCGGGCACCTCCGCGGACTCGCCCAGGCCGGCCGCATCGAGCAGCAGAGCGGTGCGTGCCGGGGCGCCGGCCGGTGCGCGGCGTCGCACCATGGCCAGATTCTGGCGGTCGGCGCACAGCAGCCAGTCGAAATCGTGGAAGTCGAGCTCGACCAGCTGGCGGGCGCGCAGGCCGGTGATATCGATGCCATGACGGCGCGCGACCGCGATGGCGCGCGGATCGGGCGGTCGACCGATGTGCCAATCGCCGGTCCCGGCCGAATCGATCCGGACCTGCCCGCCGACCCCCGCCGCGTCCAGCCGGGCGCGCACGATGCCCTCGGCCAAGGGTGAGCGGCAGATGTTGCCAAGACAGACAAAAAGCAATCGCTTCATGTGGATATCGATTAAGGAAGGTCTGGCCAAGTCCATTCTGGACTTGTTCGGCCGCTGCGCGGCTACGAGCCCTGCGGGCTTGATCCGCGACCGAGCCCAAGCGAAGGCGCAGCAAGCGTAGCCTGCCCTGCCGTGGAACGGCCGAACGCGCCATCCATGGCGCGCGGCAAGGCTGACTCGATCAGCGTTGCCTTAGATTTGAAGTTTTTTATCTGCCGTGATCCGCGCCTCGGCCCGGGCCAGATCGGCCTCGGTATCGACGCCGGGCGGGAACGGCACGGGTGTCAGCGCCACCACGATGCGATGACCGGCCTCCAGGACGCGCAGCTGTTCCAGCGACTCGACCTGCTCCAGCCAGCCCGGCGGCATCGTCGCGAAGCGGCGCAGGAAACCGGCCCGGTAGGCGTAGATGCCGATGTGGCGCAGCCAGCCGTCGCCGGGCAGGCTCAGCCGGTCGACGGCGAAGCGATCGCGGTGCCAGGGAATCGGCGCGCGGCTGAAGTACAACGCCAGCCCGTCGGCATCACGCACCAGTTTGACCACGTTGGGATCGAACAGCGCCTCGCTGTCGTCGACCGGCGTCGCCAGCGTGGCCATGGGCGCGGGGCTCGCCGCAAGCGTCCGTGCCACGCAGCGGATACCCTCGGGGGGCGCGAACGGCTCGTCGCCCTGCAGGTTCACCACGATCTGCGACTCATCCCAGCCCAGCGCCTGGGCGCATTCGGCGAGCCGGTCGGTACCGGAGACGTGGTCGGTGCGGGTCATGCAGACGGTGACGCC
>JBEQAM010000321.1:0-3106 GCA_041640375.1 Rehaibacterium sp.
CCGGCATGTTCGACGGCGCGCCGATGGCGCGGAACGGCGCCGGGGCGTGCGGGTCGGTGGTCAGGCGGACCTTGAGTTCCTCGTCCTTGAAGTTGCGGCGCCAGACGGTGGCCCAGTTCATGAAGAAGCGCTGGTCCTGGGTGAAGCCTTCGACCATCGGGTCGTTGAAGCGCTCGCCCTGGGCTCGGCGCATCGCGTCGTAGGCGACCGACAGGCCGCCGAGGTCGGCGATGTTCTCGCCCAGCGTGAGCCGGCCGTTGACGTGGATGCCGTCGATCGACTCGTAGCCGTCGAACTGCTCGATCAGCCCCGCGGTGCGCGCTTCGAAGCCCTGGCGGTCCTTGTCGGTCCACCAGTTGGCGAAGTTGCCCTTGGCGTCGAAGCGGCTGCCCTGGTCGTCGTAGCCGTGGATCATCTCGTGGCCGATCACCGCGCCGATGCCGCCGTAGTTGAGGGCGTCGTCGGCCTCGGGGTCGAAGAACGGCGGTTGCAGGATTGCGGCGGGGAAGACGATCTCGTTGCGCAGTGGGTGGTAGTAGGCGTTGACGGTCTGTGGGCTCATCTGCCACTCGCTCGGGTCGACCGGCTGGCCGATCTTGGTGAGCTGGTACTTCCAGTTGAAGGCGTTGGCCGCCATCAGGTTGGTGACGTAGGCCGCGCGCGAGGTTTCAAGACCGGACCAGTCGCGCCAGGTGTCCGGGTAGCCGATCTTGGGCGTGAAACCGGCCCATTTCTCCAGCGCCTTGGCGCGGGTCTCCTCGCCCATCCACTCGAGGTTCTCCAGCCGCGCCTTCAGCGCCTGGCTGAGGTTGTCGACCAACTTCTCCATCTTCGCCTTCGACTCCGGCGGGAAGGCCACCTCGACGTAGAGCCGGCCCAGCGCCTCGCCGGCCTGGGCGTTGATGGCGTTGAGCACGCGCTTCCAGCGCGGCTGCATCTGCTGCTGGCCGCGCAGGGTCTTGCCGTAGAAGTTGAAGTTTTCTTCGGCGAAGGCGTCGGACAGGAACGGCGCGGCGTTGTCGACGGTGTGGAAGCGCAGGTAGGCCTGCCACACCTCGACCGGCGTGTCGGCGAGCATGGCGCTGACTTCCTTGTGGAAGTCGGGCGTGGCCAGCGAGAACATCGCCGGTGCGGCGATGCCCTGCGCCTGGAAGAACGCCGACCACGGGAAATTCGGGGTCAACGCGTCGGCGTCGGCGAGGCTGACCGGGTTGTAGTAGAGCGAGACGTCGCGGGAGAGCTCCTCGCTCGATTTCGATACCCGGGCCAGTCGGGTCTCGAAAGCCATCACCTGCTGCGCTTGCGCTGCGGCCGCGTCGGCCTCGATGCCGGACAGTTCCAGCACCCTGGCGATATGGGCGAGGTAGGCCTCGCGCGCCTTGATGTAGTCGGCGCGGTCTTCCAGGTAGTAGCCGCGATCGGGCAGGCCCAGGCCGCCCTGGCTGGCGTAGGCGATGGTCATGGTCGGGTTCCTGAAGTCCGACTCCGGGCCGAAGCCGAACAGGAAGCCCTGACCCTGGGCGAAGCCGTCGCGGATGTGGGCGGCGACTTGCTCCGGCGTGGACAGCGCGGCGATGGCGTCCAACAGCGGCTGGATCGGCGCGATGCCGGCGGCGTTGATCGCGGCCTCGTCCATGCCGGTGGCCCACAGGTCGCCGATCATCCGCTCGATGCCGCCCTCGCCGGTGGCGGCGGCGTGCTCGACCAGGGCGCGCTGGATCTCCAGCGAGCGTTCGGCCAGCAACTCGAAGCTGCCCCAGGTGCTGCGGTCGGCCGGCACCGGATTGGCGGCCAGCCACTTGCCGTTGACGTGGGCATTGAGGTCCTGACAGGCCGGCACGGACGGATCCAGGTCGCTCGCCTTGAGCACGTTGACCGGCGTCTTGAGCGCGGACAGGTCGATGGCCGGTCGCGCGCGAATCTTGTCCGGGCTCGCGCGGAGCGGCCGCGATCGCGTTCAGACGGTTTCGTGGGCGTGTCGACGCGCCGTTTCGTCGAGCAATGCGTCGGTCGCGATCACGCAGCGGTCGCGCCCCTGCTGTTTGGCGAGATACATGGCGGCATCGGCGCGGGCCAGACAGTCCGCCCACGGCTCGTCGGCCAGCAGGTTGGCACCGCCCATCGATACCGTGACCGGCCCAGCTGCGCAGCGCAGGCTGTCCCGCACGCAGCGCAGCAGCCTCTGCGACGTGGCGCGCAGGCCTTCGTCGTCGGTGTCCGGCAACAGCAGCACGAACTCCTCGCCGCCATAGCGGAACAGCCGGTCGCGTTTGCGCAGCACCGATTGCATCAGCCCGGCGAAGTCCCGCAGCACCTGGTCGCCGGCGTCGTGACCCAGGCGGTCGTTGACGCGCTTGAAGTGGTCCAGGTCGAGCACGAGCAGCGCCGCCGGCCGGGCCTGTGCACGGCGGCGGCGTTGCGCCTCGGCCAGTTCGATCTCCATCAGGCGCCGGTTGGGCAGGCCGGTGAGCGGGTCGTGGGTGGCGAGGGCCTCCAGTTGCCGGCGCTGGCTCTCGGCCCGGTGGGCGAAGATGAAGGCGAACAGGCTCACGAGCGCCGATGTGGTCAGGAACGACCAGCGCTCACCGGCATTGGCGAACAGCTCCCGGTGCAGCAGCAGGGCCGCGATCAGCGTCACGTTGGCGGCGAAAGCCAGCCGCTGGCTGGTCAGCAGGAAGGTGCTGAGCAGCACGGTATAGACCCACATCACGCCGACGTCGTCGAGCAGCTGGGCGATCAGCGCGCCGCCGGCGGTGATGATCACGGCGATCACGGTGCCGGCCAGGCGGGTGCGGCCGGTCCGCCAGGCGAAGATCATCGCGGCGATGATCGTGACGACCAGGGCCGTGTCGATGGCTCCGACAAGCCAGCGCCCCTGCGCAAAGCGGTAGATGCCGAATGGCGTGATGCCGACGATCGCGATCAGTCCGAACAGCGTGATGATCGCCAGATGGAAGTCGCCCCGCAGTCGTTCCAGCATTGATCCGCCCCTGATGGCTCCGCCCTTGGCGCCATGCCGTTCGTTGGCAAGGCCGCGCACGACCGACCTGCCGGCGTGTTGGCGGCATGGTCCGTTGCTGTCCCGCGGCGGGCAATGGGGGGAATC
>JBEQAM010000322.1:0-3100 GCA_041640375.1 Rehaibacterium sp.
CGCGGAACGTCACGGTCTCGCTCACGCCCGTCTCGACGATGCGCCGTCCCGTCGCTTCCACCCGCGAGACATCGTCCGGATGCATCAGCGCGCGATAGGCGCCCACATCGAGCGGTCCGCTGTCGAGCGGCAGGCCGAACTGGCGCAGCTTCTCCTCGGTCGCGACCATCTGCGTGCCGTCGAGCGCGCGGCGATAGAAGCCGATGTGCGCCACCCGTCCGACCTCGCGCAGACGGCGCGCCTGCTCGGCGATCTGCTCGCGCGCCTCGACCTCCTCGGTAACGTCCTGCGCGACGCCGATCACCGCGACCGGCGTGCCGTCGGCACGGACGATGCCGACCACCAGCACCGGCGCGCGGTCGTCGCGCGAGCCCATCGTCACCTCCACCGCCAGCGCGTCGCCGCTGCGCAGTGCCAGCGGCGCGCCGCCGGCGTCGCCGTTGAGCGCCAACGCGCGGATCGAATACTCCAGGTCACCGCGGACGACCGCCGCCGGCGTCTCCTTCGCCTGCCGGCGCTCGTGCCAGGCCAGGTAGCGCCGGGTCACGTCGAACACCTCGCCGATGGCCTCGACGCGCCCATGCCGCAGCCACAACGCACGCCGGCACAGCTTCTGCACGTGGTACATGCTGTGCGAGACCAGCAGCAGGGTGCCGCCGCCGGCGAGATACTCGTCCAGCCAGCGGATGCACTTCTTCTGGAAGCTCTCGTCGCCGACCGCCAGCACCTCGTCGGTGATCAGCAGCTCGGGACGCACCGCGGCGATCACCGCGAAGCCCAGCCGCACCACCATGCCCGAGCTGTAGTGCTTGACCGGCTCGTCGAGGTAGTCGCCGATGTCGGCGAAGGCCGCGATCTCGGGCAGCTTCTCCTCCAGCGCGCGGCCGTGCAGGCCGTACAGCGCGGCGGCCATGCGCACGTTCTCGCGGCCGCTGTACTCGGGGTGGAAGCCGGCGCCCAGCTCCAGCAGCGCGCCGACCCGGCCGCGCGTGCGCGCGATGCCGGACGAAGGCGTGAGCACGCCAGTGATGAGCTTGAGCAGGGTGGACTTGCCGGCGCCGTTCTCGCCGATGATCGCCAGCGACTCACCGGGCCGCACCTCGAAGCCGACCTCGTCGAGCACCGTCGCCACCCGCCGTGGCGGGCGGCCGCGCAGGATGTCCCACAGCGCGCGCAGGCGGTCGCCGCGGTGGCCGACCACCGGGTAGCGCTTGCTCAGGCCGACGACCTCGACCAGGGGCGCGACGCTCACAGGAAATCCTCCACGTGCGGCCGGGTCCGTCGGAACAGGCCGCGCGCCAGCCACAGCGCCACCACCGCGACGGCGGCCGAGGCGCCGAAGGCGGCCCAGGCGATCTCGGCGCCGGCCAGCGCGGCACGGATCGCCTCGATCGGCGGCGCCAGCGGGTTCCATCCGAGCACTCGCGCCAGCGGCGCCGGCAGCTGCACACGGTCGTACAGCACCGGACTGAGGAAGAAGCCGAGCATCAGCAGTTGTGCGGCGACCTGCGCGGTATCGCGCAGGAACACCTGCAGCGCCGACAAGGCGAAAGCCGCGGCCAGGCCGAAGGCGAGGATTACCGCCAAGGCCAACGCCACCACCGGCAAGCCCGAAAGCACCAGCGGCAGGTCGAAGACGGCGATGATCGCCAGCACCAGCGCATAACCGACCAGATCCGGCAGTGCCGCGCCGGCCGCGCGCGCCAGCACGAACAGGCCATGCGGCAAGGCCACCTTGCCGATCAGCGCGGCGTTGTCGGTCAGCGCGGTGCAGCCGCGCTGCACCTGGTTGGCGAACAGCTGCCACGGCCACAGCCCGAGCGCGAGGAAGACCGCATACGGCCACTGCCCGCCGTGTGCGCGTGCCGGCAGCAGGAAGGTGAACACCAGGCTCAACACCGCCAGCTGCGCCAGCGGCAGCAGCAACGCCCACAGCGGGCCGAGCAGGCTGCCCTGATAGCGTTCGCTCAGTTCGCGCCGCAGCAGTTCGCGGAAAAGGGCGTGGGTCATGGGCGGAGTGCGCACGGCGAGGGTGGTCATTGTAGGCGCGGCACCAGCCGCGACCGGCCATCTCGCGGACTTTGCGGTCGCGGCTTATGCCGCGCCGGCAGCGGAATCACCGCTCAGCGCTGCCCGCTCCCGTCTGTACGCAGCGGTTCCAGCGCACGGAAGCGGCGGCCGTACTCGTCGGTGAGGCGGCGCGCATCCTGGGCGTCGCTCAGGACGGTGGGCGTGATCAGCACGATGATCTCCTGCCGCGAGCTGCGCTGGCTCTGGCTGCCGAACAGGCCGCCGAGCACCGGGATCCGGCTCAGGCCAGGCACGCCGGCGCTGCCCTTGCTGGCGTCGTCGCGGATCAGGCCGGCGATCAGGATCGTCTCGCCGCTCTGTACCGCCACCTCGGTGACCAGCGAGCGATCGTCGACGCTGACGTTCTCGCGCACGGTCGGGCCGGTGGCGCTGGGCGAGCTCACCGACTGGTCGATCTGCATGAACACCATGCCGTTGCGGCTCACGCGCGGCGTCACCTTCAGGTTCACGCCGGTGTCCAGGTACTGGATGTTGGCGAAGGTGCCGCCGCCGGTGCCCGGGTCGCCGCTGATCGGGTTGAAGCTGGTGCTGGCGACCGGGATCTTGGTGCCGGAACTCAGCTGCGCCTCGACGTTGTTGCGCACCACCACCGACGGCGCCGACAGCACCCGCACGTCGGTCACCGAGTCGAGCACGTCCAGGATCGCCAGCGAGTTGGGGCGCAGGATCTGCCAGTTGAAGCCGCCGTCGGCGATGCTGCCGGCGAAGGCCTTGGTGCCGGTGCTGTTCCGCGCCTCGGCGCGGATGCCGCCCGGATCGCGCACCGGCGCGCCGGCGATGGAGTTGCCGAAGAACCAGCTCACGCCGTAGGCCAGCTCGCCGGTCAGGTTGACCTCGACGATCTGCGCCTCGATGTGCACCTGCAGCGGCATCACGTCGAGCCGCTCGATGGTGCGGCGGATCGATTCCCACTGCCCGGGCGTGGCGCGCACCACGATCGAGTTGTTTTCCTCGATGGCGGTGATCGAGACGTCGGCGGTGTCGCCCAGGGCGATGCCTTCGCCGCCGG
>JBEQAM010000323.1:0-3100 GCA_041640375.1 Rehaibacterium sp.
GATCGCCGCATCGGTCTGGATGAAGTCCTCGTAGGTGGCGATGTGCAGCTGGTTGCGGCCGAGTGCCGAGACGATGCCCTGGGTGACGGTCTGGCCGAGCCCGAACGGGTTGCCGATCGCCAGCACCACATCGCCGACCCGCAGCGGACCCGAGGTGTCGAGCGGCAGCGCGGGCAGGTGCTCGCCTTCGATCTTGAGCACGGCCAGATCGGTATCACCGTCGGAGCCGACCACCCGCGCCTGGGTGACGCGGCCGTCCTGCAGCACGATGCGTATGTCGCCGGCGCCGGCGATCACGTGATGGTTGGTCAGCACATAACCATCCGTGCTGACCAGCACCCCCGAGCCCAGCGAGCGCTCCAGCCGCTGCCGCGGCGGGCCGAGGGTGAGCGTCGAGTAGCGCTGCATCAGCGGGTCGGGCACCAGGCGCAGCGAGCGTTCGGTGACGATCTTGTCGGCGTAGATGTTGACCACCGCCGGCGCCGCCCGGGAGACTGCGTCGGCGTAGCTGGCCGGGCCCGTCGGGGGCTTGGTCGGCTCGGCGGCGGCGGGCGTCGGCAATCCGGCCCACCGGCGCAGGCCGGCGACCGCGCCGGGAGCCAGCTGCGAAACCAGGAACGCCAGCGCCAGGCCGGCGACGGCGGCTTGCAGCAGGAAGCGGGCGGTCGGCATGGCGGGCGCGTCGGGTCGGGGCCGGCGGCATTTTCGCATGGCCGGCGCAAGCGTTGTCCCGGCATTCGGGCATCCGTTAAACTTCCCCGTCTTTGCGGGGCGGGGCATGCGCCGCAAGTCACGCTGTCTCAGCCACATTCAGTCGTTATCGCGGAGAGCCGGATGGCTAACCAAGGGGTCAATTCAGGCCGCCGCCGCTTCCTGACCGCCACCACCGCCGTCGTCGGCGCGGTCGGCGCGGGATTCGCGGCCGTTCCGTTCATCAAGTCCTGGCAGCCGAGCGCGCGCGCGCAGGTCGCCGGTGCCCCGGTCGAGGTCGATGTCAGCAAGATCGAGCCCGGCCAGCGCCTGACGGTGCAGTGGCGCGGCCAGCCGGTCTGGCTGGTGCGGCGCACGCCCGAGCAGCTGGCGGCACTGCCGAGCCAGAATCCGCGGCTGCGCGATCCGAATTCGGACAACCCCGAGCAGCAACCGGACTATGCCCGCAACGAGTTCCGCTCGATCCGGCCGGAGCTGCTGGTGCTGATCGGCCTGTGCACCCACCTGGGCTGCGTGCCGTTGTTCCGTCCGGAGTTGCAGGCGCAGCCGTTCGACGCCGAGTGGAAGGGCGGCTTCTACTGCCCCTGCCACAACTCGCGCTTCGACATGGCCGGCCGCGTCTATGAGGGCGTGCCCGCCCCGACCAACCTCAAGGTGCCGCCGTACCGGTTCGTCGACGACAACCGCGTCATGATCGGCGTGGACGAAGGAGCTGCGTGATGGCGAACATGATCGACCGCGCGGTCAGCGGGTTCAGCGACTGGTTCAACCAGCGTGCGCCGGGCTTCCTGCCGTTCTACAGGAAGCACATGTCGGAGTACTACGCTCCGAAGAACTTCAACTTCTGGTACTACTTCGGCTCGCTGGCCCTGCTGGTGCTGGTCAACCAGATCGTCACCGGCATCTGGCTGACGATGAACTACAAGCCGTCCGCCGCCGAGGCCTTCGCCTCGGTCGAGTACATCATGCGCGACGTCGAGTGGGGCTGGCTGATCCGCTACATGCACTCCACCGGTGCGTCGGCGTTCTTCATCGTCGTCTACCTGCACATGTTCCGCGGCCTGATCTACGGCAGCTCGCAGAAGCCGCGCGAGCTGGTGTGGATTCTCGGCATGCTGATCTTCCTGACCCTGATGGCCGAGGCCTTTCTGGGCTACGTGCTGCCGTGGGGCCAGATGAGCTATCACGGCGCGCAGGTGATCATCAACCTGTTCGGCGCGGTGCCCTGGGTCGGCGATGCGCTGACCGAGTGGATCCGCGGCGACTACCTGGTCTCCGACGCCACCCTCAACCGCTTCTTCGCCCTGCACGTGATCGCCCTGCCGCTGGTGCTCCTGCTGCTGGTGGTGCTGCACCTGGGCGCGCTGCACGAGGTCGGCTCCAACAACCCCGAGGGTATCGACATCAAGAAGGTGAAGGACGCGAACGGCAAGCCGCTGGACGGCATCCCGTTCCACCCCTACTACACCGTGAAGGACATCTTCGGTGCGGGCTTCTTCCTCACCATCATGGCCTTCATCATCTTCTTCGAGCCCACCTTCGGCGGCCTGTTCCTCGAACACGACAACTTCGTCGAGGCCAACCCACTGGTGACGCCGGACCACATCAAGCCGGTGTGGTACTTCACGCCCTTCTACGCGATGCTGCGCGCCGTCCCGGACAAGCTGTTCGGCGTGATCATCATGGGCGCGGCGGTGATGATCCTGTTCCTGCTGCCGTGGCTGGACCGCAGCCCGGTGCGCTCGATCCGCTACCGCGGCTGGGTCTCCAAGCTGCTGATCGCGATCTTCATCGTCGCCTTCGTCAGCCTGGGCTGGCTGGGCATGCAGCCGGGCAGCGAACTGCAGACGCTGATGGCCCGCGTGTTCACCCTGTACTACTTCGCCTTCTTCGCCTTCATGCCGATCTGGTCGCGCATCGACGCCACCAGGCCGGTTCCGGAACGGGTGCCCTCGCATGACTAAGCGCCTCATCGCCCTGCTGTTCGCCCTGCTGCCGCTGGCCGCATCCGCCGCCGGCGACGTCAAGCTGCAAGCGTCCAACGTCAACATCGGCGACCGGGCCTCGCTGCAGCGCGGCGCCGCGCTGTACATGAACTACTGCGCCGGCTGCCACGCGCTGGAGTTTCAGCGCTACTCGCGCATGGCCGAGGACCTGGGCCTGACCGAAGAGCAGGTCATGACCTACCTCAACTTCACCGAGCGCAAGTTCGGCGAAACCATGACCATCGCCATGGACAAGGGCGACGGCGAGGCCTGGTTTGGCAAGGCGCCGCCAGACCTGTCGCTGGTCGCCCGCGCCAAGCTCGGCGGTCCGGATTGGGTCTATACCTTCCTCAAGTCCTTCTACGTCGACGAGACCCGCCCGGCCGGCTGGAACAACACCGTCC